>JANYCP010000251.1 GCA_025360265.1 Gemmatimonadota bacterium | reverse complement strand
GAAGCGGCTCAAGTTCCAGCATCTGCTGCTGCTCATCCTGCGGACGTTGTTGATCATCGCGCTCGTGCTGGCAGCTGCTGGCACGACGGTGCGACGCAGCGCGTTCGGACCGCATGCGCCCAGTGCACTGGTGCTGGTGATTGACAACGCCGCGGCGAGCGGCGCAGTGATGGACGGTGAACCACTGCTCGCGTCCCTGGTGCGCACCGCCGGACAGGTGCTCGACCGCGCCACGCTCGGTGATCGCCTCTGGCTCATTGCCGCCGACGGCGTTGCACGCTTCGGTTCGCCCGCTGAATTGCGCAGCCAGCTCGCCACGCTGAAAGCAGAACCAGTGCGTCTTGATCTGGGCCGGGCGATTGGCAGCGGCCGCGCACTGATTCGCGGCAGCAACCGACCGGGTGAAGTCGTGCTGGTGACTTCGCTGCAGCGCAGTGCGATCAGCGCCGCGACTGGGCAGGGCGAGGTACTCATTGTGCGCCCCGCGGTCGATCCGCCGGCGAACCGCAGCATCGTGACGCTCTCTGGCGGCCTGCAGCCATGGAGTCCGTCGGGCGGACGGGTGACCATCGCCATCGCGTCGAGCGACACCGCGCCCGTGCCGGTGACACTCGCAGCCGGTGGCCGACCGCTTCGCGATGTCCTGGTGACACCGGGCGTGCCATCGGTGCAGCGCATCGGACCGCAACCGGTGGGATGGACAACCATCACCGCGACGTTGCCGCCCGATGAATTACGTCTCGACGATTCGCGAGCAATGCCGCTACGTGTTGCTCCACCACCTGCCGTGGAGTGGGACGCTGCCGATCGCTTTGTCGGCGCCGCCGCACAGGTGCTCGCCGCCGACGGACGCATTCGCGCTGGCAGCGACGTGCATCTCGGCACACTCGGTGGCCATGTGAGCATCGTGACGCCGCCAGAAGATCCAGCGCGAATCGGTGCACTCAACCGCACCCTCGCGGCACGCGGCGTCACATGGCGATTCGGCAACCTCGCCGCATCCACTGAACCGACCGACACCGGGCCGATGCTGCTGACACGCGAAACGGTGCAACGGCGATATCTGCTGGAACACACCGGCACCGAAGGCGCAGTGCTCGCAACGGTCAACGGCACGCCGTGGCTAGTGCGCAGCGGCGATGTGCTCTTGCTTGGCTCGCGCCTCGATCCCGCATGGACCGCGCTACCACTATCGGCATCGTTCGTGCCGTTTCTTGACGCACTTCTCACCGGTGCGGCGCGCGGCGAAGTCGTCGTGCCGGTAGCCACTGCCGGTGAACCGTTCCGGCTACCGGAGCGCACCACCGCCGTGGTGCACGACGGGACTATCACGACCGTAGAAGGAGGCGCGCCCTGGACACCACGTTCCGCCGGCGTGTTCCATTTGCTGGCTGGCACGGATACCTTGGGCGCCATCTCGGTCCGTATCGACCCGCGCGCCACCGATCTTGCGCGGGCCTCGGATACTGACGCGCGCGCACTCTGGCCAGGCGCCACGATCGCCGGGCTCAAGGACGGTCCGGCACTGGCGTTTGCGACTGGCGGACGCGGCGACTTACGAGGTGCGTTGCTGATTCTTGCGCTCTGCTGTGCGTTGGCGGAGGCGGGAATTGTAGGAGCAGGAAGGAGATAGGAGATAGGCGATAGGAACCGACATGTTTGCTCCTATCTCCTATCTCCTATCTCCTATCTCCTCTCTCTCTCAACGAAGGAGCTTCACCGTAACTAGATGTCCGTGCTAGACCAGATCTTCGACGCCTTCGACCGCTGTGCCACAGTACGTGCGCTGGCGGAGCGAATTCCTGTGCGCGGGAATACTGTGCGACTCGGCGGCGTTCCGGGATCGAGTGGTGCCGTGCTCGCCAGCTGGCTGGCGGCACGCGCTCCGCGCCTCGTTGTGGTGATCACCGCGACACCTGGCGACGCCGAACGCTGGCTTACCGACTTGCAGCACCTCGCCCGCGGCGGCGTTGCGCTCTATCCGCAGCGTGAAGCCCTCGGTGAAGACGAACCGCACTTTGAAATTGCGGGTGAGCGCGTCGAGACGCTCGAAGCGTTGTTGCGCGGCGAGCTGAGCATCCTCGTCACGACGGCGCGCGCCAGCGCCGAGCGCACCGCCGTACCGGCCGCGCTGGAAGCGTTGCGGCTGCAGATCGCGAACGGCGAAACGCGTCCGCTGCGCGACATGGTGGAGGCGCTGGAGCGGATGGGCTACACCCGGGTGCCCACAGTGTCGGAAGTGGCCGAGTTCTCGGTGCGCGGCGGCATTGTGGATGTATACGGGTTCGGCATGGCGGCACCGGCGCGTCTCGAGTGGTGGGGCGATCAAGTCTCCTCGATTCGCGCCTTCGATCTTACGACGCAGCGATCTGGCGCCGAGATTGCGGATGTCACCATCTTGCCGATTCGGAGCACCAGCGCTGCCGCCAGCGACCGTTCCAGCGAAGGCGCCATCGAGCGACGTTCACTGCTCGAACTCCTTCCTGCTGACACGCTCATTATTGAAGAGCGGGCGCATCCCGATGAAGAGGAAGTCGATCGCGCGTGGCGCGAGGCAGAGCATCATCTCGAAATCGCTCGCCGACTCGGAGAGCATGCTGCGCCGCGCGAAGATCTCTTCGTCGACCCAGTGGAGTGGCGGCGACGAATCGCAGCATCTGCACGATTGCTGCTCCGCGATGAGCCCGCCGATATCCAGCTCGGTTTTTTCCCGCCAGAACGCGTCGACCGCGACCTGAATCGCCTGCGCGGCCTGCTCGGTCGCGGCACGCCGACGCTGATTCTCTGCGACAACGAAGGCCAGCGCGAACGGCTCGACGAACTGCTCGAGCACAACGGATTCCGCCCCGAGGGAACGCAGCTCGTTGTGGGGGCGCTCGACGGCGGCTTCGTGATGCCGACGCTGCGCGTCCTGACCGATCACGAAATCTTCCGTCGCGCCCGCAGGCTCCGCCGGGCTCGCCGTTATCGTCAGGCCGCGCCGTCAACCATTACCGGGGCGCTCGCACTCGGCGATTACGTGGTGCATCTCGATCACGGCATCGGCATCTACCGCGGAATCGCGGCGATTACCGTCGAAGGCGGCGTCATTGAAGTGGCGGTGCTGGAGTACGAAGGCGGCGATCGACTCAATGTGCCGCTCTATCGTCTCGATCAGCTCGAACGGTATCGCGCGGCCGACGATGATGGCGATCATCCGCCGCCGAAGCTGCATCGCATTGGCGGCACGCACTGGAAGAAGGTGCGCGAGAAGACGCGCGCGGCCATTCAGGCGATGGCAGCCGAGCTGCTGGACCTGTACGCCAATCGAAAATCAGTGGCGGGTTTCGGATTTCCTCCGGATACGCGTTGGCAACGCGAACTCGAATCGTCGTTCCTGTATGAGGACACGCCGGATCAACGCAAGGCGACCGAAGACATCAAGCGTGACATGGAGCGGCCGCTGCCAATGGATCGCCTCCTCGTGGGCGATGTGGGCTACGGCAAGACCGAAGTCGCTGTGCGCGCGGCATTCAAGGCGGTGCAGGGCGGCAAGCAGGTCGCCGTGCTGGTACCCACCACGATTCTGGCCGAGCAGCACTTCCGCACGTTTGCCGATCGTCTGGCCGACTATCCCGTCACCGTCGAAGTGCTCTCGCGCTTTCGCACGCTGAAGGAACAGAAGGAAACGGTGCGCAAGCTCGCTGCGGGCGAACTCGACATCGTGATCGGTACGCACCGGATTCTTTCATCAGATGTGTTGTTCAAGGATCTCGGCCTCCTCATCGTCGACGAAGAACATCGCTTCGGCGTCAAGCACAAGGAGCGCCTCAAGCAGCTGCGACTCGCCGTCGATGTGCTTACCCTCACGGCCACGCCGATTCCGCGCACGTTGCACATGTCGCTGGCCGGTTTGCGCGACATGACCGTGATCGAAACGCCACCGCGCGATCGTTCGCCGATCCTGACGTTTGTCGAACCGTGGGACGACGGACTGCTCGATGAAGCGATGGCGCGCGAACTTGATCGGGGCGGACAGGTCTTCTTCGTCCACAACCGCATCGAGACGATTGCCACCATCGTCGCGCGCGCCCGTTCCCTCGCGCCGCGCGCCCGCGTGGCACTCGGCCATGGCCAGATGCCCGCCGAGGAACTCGAAGATGTGATGCAGAAGTTCGTCAACGGTGAGATCGACGTGCTGGTGTCGACGATGATTGTGGAATCGGGTCTCGACGTGCCGAATGCCAACACCATGATTGTCCACGACGCGCACCGATTCGGCCTGGCCCAGCTATACCAGTTGCGGGGCCGGGTCGGTCGGTCGCATCGGCGGGCGTATTGCTACCTGATCGTGCCGGACATGATAGATCCGGCGGCCGAGGAACGTCTTAAGGTGCTGGAGCATCATACTGACCTGGGGGCAGGGTACCGGATCGCCCTCAAGGACATGGAGCTCCGGGGGGCCGGCAACCTCCTCGGCGCCGAGCAGTCCGGGCATGCTCACGCCGTCGGGTTCGACCTCTATCTGCGCTGGCTCGAGGAGACGGTTACCGCGCTCAAGGGGCGGGTCCATGGCGAGCTCCCTCCCCCGCCGGACGTCGTATTTGACATCCCGGCGCACCTGCCGGACAGCTACATCCCGGATGACGGGATCAAGCTGGATCTCTATCGCCGACTGGCGCGGGCGCAGGCACCGGGCGACATTGATGACCTGCGGACGGAGCTTCGGGAGCGGTTTGGCCCGGTTCCGGCCGCCACCGAAGCGTTGCTGGACATGAGTCGGTTGAGGACGATCGGCGCGCGGCTGGGGCTGCAGCATGTCCTGGTCCGGGGAGACGAAGCGCGGTTGACCTTCCGCCAGGGAGCAGCACCCCGCATGACGGGTCTCACCCAGGCGCTCGACGACGTGCAGCTCGCCGCCGAAGTTCGGCGTACGGTGCCGCTGTCGTTGCGATTGTTGCGACTCGGTGGTGAAGCGTTGGTGCCGTCTCTCGTTCGCGCGTTGCGGCAGGTTGCCGCGTAGCAATGTCAAACACACAAGAACTCCTGGGGAGTCCGATGCGTCGCAATTTGATGGTGGTGGTTGGCCTGACAGCGGTGGTGGCTGGTTGCGGGATCTTCTCGGCCCACTCGAGTGTGGTCGAGGTGGCCGCCGGTCAGGAACTCAGCGCTGATCGCCTCGCGGACATCCTGACCCGCGTGAAGGGGCAGGTGACCTTCAACACCAACATGGCCACGTTCGTCACCGGATTGTGGACCGACGTGACGCTCTTCGGACAGGCCGTGGCCGATAACAAGGTCAACGCCGATTCCGCGTTCGTCGCCGACGCCATGTGGCCGATGATCGAAGAGACGCTCTACTCCCGCTGGATCGACACCATCGTGGCTCGTCGCGGGACCATCTCCAACGCGACCATCGACAGCGCCTACAAGACCGACAAGTCACGCGTCGGGCAGCACATCCTGATCGAGGCGAAACCGGATGCGCCGAAGGAAGTGAAGGACATTGCGCGCCGGAAGATTGATGCGATTCTCGCCAAGCTGAAGGGCGGCGCGAACTTCGGCGCACTGGCGATGCAGAATTCCGATGACAAGGGGTCGGCCCGGGACAGCGGCTACCTCGGACTGAAGCCGAAAGGCGTCTATGATCCGGCGTTTGACAAGGCGCTCTGGTCGCTCAAGCCGGGTGAGATGTCGGGCGTTGTGGCCTCAGCATTTGGGTACCACATCATTCGTCTTGCGTCGGCCGCTGAAGCCGCGCGCTTCTGGCGTGACTCGCTCAGCCTCGGTGTCCGGGCTGCCGTCAGCGAGAGCTACGAAGGCGAGATGGCTACGAAGAACGACCTCAAGATCGACGCGAATGCCATTCCGCACATGCGGACTGCACTCGATGACCGTCAGGCCCATATCAAGGACAAGACCGCACTCGCCACCTACAAGGGCGGCGCCTTCACGACTGGTGATTTCATTCGCTGGATCAACGCAGCGCTGTCTGATCCATCGCGCACCGCCGACCAGGAAGCGGGCCTGAAGGGGCAGCCAGACTCTGCATTCAAGAAGATGGTTACCCGGATGTCGCAGGGTCAGATCGTGCTCAACGAGGCCCGGGCCAACAAGACCCAGCTCTCGGTCGAGGAATGGAAGCAGCTGCGCGAGGGATTCTCGAACGCGATCGACACGCTCAAGGCCACGATCGGCCTGACCGGACCGGACTTCGACGTGGCCAAGACGTCGGCAAGTTCGCGGTCGAAGAAGGCGGCTGAGAAGGTCGACGAATACTTCAACGATGTGACGGCCGGACGTAAGCAGCCGAGAATGCTGCCGGGTATTCTCGCCGCAACGCTTCGGGAGCATGCGTCGACGAAGTTCAATGCGGTCGCGTTGCAGCACGGCCTCGATCTCGCGAAGGCGAAGCACGCCGCGGACAGCGTCAAGGCTGGTGGCGTGGCCCCGGAAGGCCCGATCAAGGTTTCGCCAGGTGGACCGCCGGTCAATCCAGGTCCGCCGCCAGCTCCGGCGCCGGCACCCAAGAAGCCGTGAAGCGACTCACCCTCTCCGCCTGCATCGCTGCGGCCCTGCTAGGGGTCGCAGCGCGTGGGCTGTCGGCACAGCAGCAGGTGCCTGACAGTGCCATGGTTGACCGCATACTCGCCGTCGTAGGCAGCAAGGCGATCATGATGAGTCAGGTGCAGGAAGAGGTGTTCGGCAAGGTCGAGGACCGAAAGGAACATCTCCCAGATCCCAAGAAAGATGCCGCGGCATTCGAAAAGGCGATGAATGTTTTGCTGCGTCGCTACACGGACACGCTCATCGCCTTTGAGTTGCTCCATCGCGACGCAATACAGGACACCACGGTCAAGGTGACCGAGCAGGAAGTGAGCGACGCGGTCGACGCGAGGCTCGCCGACCTGCACAAGCGCTTCAAGACCGTGGCGGAATTCAAGGCGGACCTGCGAGCGACCGGTTTCGCCACCGAAGAGGATTACCGCAAGTACCTGATCGAACAGCAGCGCCGGACGCTCGTGGTGCAGCGCTACACGTCGGCGCTGAGGGAAGACGGCAAGATCAAGGACAAGCAGCCGACCGCCAAGGAAGTGCGCGCCTACTACGACGCGCACGTCGACGAATTTGGCCAGGCCCAAGCAACGGTGTCGTTCAAGCAGATCATCGTGGCGCCAAAGGCCACGCTGGCGGCGCGTTCCAAGGCGCACGCCCTCGCCGATTCGCTCGCCATCGAAATGCGGAAACCCGAGGCCAACTTTGCGGCCGCGGCCAAGTTGTTCAGCATGGACGAAGGGAGCAAGAAGGACGGCGGCAATCTCGACTGGTTTCCGCACGGCAAAATGGTGCGCGAATTCGAAGACGCGGCTTTCGGGCTCAAACCAGGGATGATTTCCGACCCCGTGGAGACGCCGTACGGCTTTCACGTCATCCAGGTGCAGCGAGTGCAGCCGGGCGAAGTGCAGGCTCGCCATATCCTGATCATTCCCGATATCGATTCCGCCGGTGCCGCTGCGGCCAAGCAGACCGCGCTCGACATTGTCGCGGCGCTCGGCCGGGGCGCGTCGTTTGATTCACTGCAACATCTCTATCATGACCGCTCGGAAGATCTCGAGTTGAGCAACTTCCCGGCTGACTCGATCATGAAGACGCCGTACGGCGCGCCGATTGAAAACGTCGACAGCGGCAAGGTTGCCTCGCCGTTCATGCTGCCGGTGCCCGGTGCGATGCTGCATTCCAAGTGGGCGATCGTTCAGATCACGCGGCGCACCGTCGCCGGACCGCCACCGTTCGATGACATGAAGGCGGTCCTCAAGCGAGGGCTGGCCGGCATGCTCGGTGAGCAGGACTACATCAATCAGTTGCGCGCCCGGACATACGTCGACGTTCGAACGCCGTGACCCGGCCGAGCCGCCTCGCCATCACCCTCGGCGATCCGCGGGGCATCGGTCCGGAAATCACCGCGGCAGTCCTCGCCGCCGGTGTGAATGCTGAAATCACCCTCATTGGCGCGCGGGAACAGATCGCCGGCATTCCCGCAGATCATCGCATACCTACCGGCAGCTGGCGCGGCAACGAGGGACCCGTTCCCCCCTCAGCCGCCGAAGCCGGCCTCGTGTCCGGTCGCGCCATCGAACACGCCGCCCGTCTCGCGCTCGCCGGCGAGGTCGACGCCATCGTCACCGCACCTGTCGAAAAACACGCGCTCCATCTCGCTGGCTTTCCATACCCGGGGCACACGGAGTGGCTGGCCCATCTCGCTGGTGGCTGTGACGTCGCGATGATGCTCGCGAGCGACAAGTTGCGCGTCGTCCTCGTGACGACTCATGTGGCGTTCCGTGACGTGCCGCTGCTGCTCACTGTCGATCGTATCGTGCGTACCGGAAACGTGACGCGCGCTGCCCTGCAGCGACACTTCGCCATCGCCGAACCGCGGCTGGCGCTCTGTGCCCTGAATCCGCACGCTGGCGAGCAGGGATTGTTCGGCGACGAAGAAGCGCGCATCCTGACTCCCGCGGCCGAGCGACTGGGTGCGGCCGGACCGCTGGCGGCCGACACGGTGTTTGTCCGGGCGATGCGCGGCGAATTCGATGTGGTGCTGGCACCATATCACGATGTCGGCATGACGGCCATCAAGGTGGCATCTTTTGGCAGCGGCGTGAATGTCACGCTCGGCCTGCCGTTCATCCGTACCTCGCCCGATCACGGCACGGCGGCGGCGATCGTCGGCACTGGCCGCGCCGATCCGTCCAGCATGCGTGCCGCCGTGCAACTTGCCATCGACCTTGCTTCCCGGAGCAGCACGCGATGAGTCTGCGCGTCTCGATCCTGATCCCGGTGTATAACGAAGCCCGCACGCTCGAAGCGCTGATCGACAAGGTGCGCGCCGTGCCGCTCACTCGCGAGATCGTCTGCGTGGACGACGCCTCGAGCGATGGATCACGCGAGATTCTCGATCGCTTGCATGCCGAAGGAAAGATCGACCAGGTCCTGCGGCATCCGGTCAACCGCGGCAAGGGCGCTGCGATCCGGACCGCGATCGCTGCGGCCACGGGCGATGTGGTCGTGGTGCAGGATGCCGATCTCGAATACAACCCTGAGGAAATTCCATCACTCCTCGGGCCCATCGAGCGGGGTGACGCCGACGCAGTCTTCGGCTCCCGCTTTCTCGGCGGCCCGCACCGTGTGCTCTACTTCTGGCACTCGGTGGGCAACTCGATGCTCACGCTCATGTCGAACATGTTCACCGACCTGAACCTCACCGACATGGAAACGTGCTACAAAGTGGTGCGCACTCCGCTGATGAAGAAGCTGATCTTCACCACCGATCGTTTCGGCTTCGAGCCCGAGATCACTGCACGCCTCTCGCAAGCGCGCGCCCGCATCTGGGAGCTGCCGATCTCGTATTCAGGGCGCACGTATGAGGAAGGAAAGAAGATCGGCTGGAAGGATGGCGTGGCGGCGTTCTGGCACATCGCGAAGTTCAACATCTTCCCGCCGAAAAACCCGGCGATCAG
>JANYCP010000229.1 GCA_025360265.1 Gemmatimonadota bacterium | reverse complement strand
CTCGCGCGACGCGGTTGCCTGGGTGCCGCTCGCGGACGTGCATCGCGCCGCCGCACCAGATGACGCTCGAACCGCCATCATGGGTTCGCCGACGCTGACCGCCGACAGCGGCCGAGCGCGCCTGCGGATTCCACTTAGCCGTGCGGTGCCGCATCGCGTTGACGAAACCGAGCGCGGCGTAACTATCACGCTGTTTGACGCCGTGTCCGACGCGAACTGGACGCGCTATGGGGCCGACCAACGGTTCGTTCAACTGTTGACCTGGAAGCAGGAGAGCGAAGATCGCGTGACCCTCTCGCTCTCCTTCGATCGGCCGTTGTGGGGATGGCGCGTCCGCCTCGACGGCACCGACCTCGTCTTCGAGTTTCGCGAACCACCATCTGTCGATGCGGCGAACCCGCTGCGTGGTCGCCGCATCGTGATCGATCCGGGACATCCGCCAGGCGGGGCATGCGGGCCGACCAACCTGTGCGAACCCGAGGTGAACCTGAACATCGCCAACGCGGTGCGGGATCAACTCGTTGCGGCCGGTGCAGTGGTAATCATGACGCGGACCGATCCTGCGGACGTAGACCTGTGGCCCCGGATCGCGCTCGCCGACTCGCTCGACGCGGAGCTGATGGTTTCAGTCCATAACAATGCATTTCCGGATGGCGTCAATCCGTTCACAAACGGTGGCACCAGCACGTTCTTCAATCACCCACAGTCGCTTGCCCTCGCCCGTGCAGTGCAGTCGCGGCTTGTGGCCAACATTGGTTTGCGTGATCTCGGCGTGGCGCGAGGTGATCTCGCGCTGACCCGGCCCACCTGGTATCCGGCGATCCTGACCGAGGGGTTCCACATGATGTTTCCGGAACAGGAAGCGATGCTGCGGACACCAGCAGGGCGCGGCAAGTACGCGGCCGGGGTGGTCGAGGGGATCACAGTGTTTCTGCGTGGCATCTCGCGCGGGTCCAGCGGTCCATGAATCGGCGTAGATTTCCATGATGCGTATCGGCGTACTCTCCGGTGTTGCTGCAGTATTCCTCTGTGTCGGCTCCGCTCACGCGCAATCGCCGGTGCAGCGCGTCGAGATCGAAGCGTTTCGCGATTCGCTCGCGCCGCTCACCGATACCATTCCGCTGGTCATTCTCGAAAAGCGATTGATCGCCCGCGCTGGTCACGAAGCGCGCGACAGCGCGATGGTGCACCTCCGCCTGGGCTTTCTGGGTCTGCGCCTGGGCGATCTCGCCGGCAAGCAGCATTACGATGACGCCGCCTCGGAATTCCAGTGGGTCGTTGACCTGCAATCGAAGTGGCCCTACGGCTGGTTTGGCCTGGGCTTGGCCGAACTTGGGGTGGGTGACGCCGAGTTCGAGATGTTCCGGGCGATTCAGAGCGCGCTAGGCAAGGATGCGCTGACGCGATCCGCGACCGACTTCGCCAAGAGCGCCGAGGTCGATCCAAGTTTTGTGCGCGGCCTCGTGGAGCTGAGCAACACCGCGCTTCGGCAACGGGTGAATCTCCGCCTCGATGTCGCGCTCGCGGCACTGCGGCGTTCCGCCCGCACACCGGCCGGAAAGCATCCGGACGTGCTCCTGGCACGCGCACGTGTCGAGCGCGAAATCGGCAGCGCGGACTCGGCGCGCTCCGCCGTGGATTCGCTGGTGTTCCGCACACCCAACAATCCCGTTGCCCTGCTCGAGCAGGCGCGTGTGCGCTTCAAGCTAGGCCGTGGTGATGGCGGCGCACCGTGGTTTCGCGGGCTCGCATCGGCCGACGCAGCCGCACTCGAGTTGTATCGCTACGATCTGCGTTTTGTCCTCAGCGACAGCGTGCTTCGGCAGTTCGATGCCGCGAAAGGATCGGCGCGCGCGGAAGTGATGCGGCGCTTCTGGGACCGGCGTGACCGTGACGAATTGCACGACGTCGGTGATCGCCTGATGGAGCATTACCGTCGACTCGATGTGGCGCGGCGCAGCTATCGTCTCGCGTCAACCCATCGACACTACGACATCGTGGAGCGATACCGCCCGCCCGTCGCCGAATTCGACGATCGTGGTGTGGTGTACATCCGCCAAGGCACGCCCGATGATCACGCGTCGCTCGAATTGCCCGGCGTGCCATACAATGAATCATGGGTGTATCACCGCAAGGATGGACCGGACCTGCTGGTGCACTTTGTCGCGCGCGAGGGCGTAACCGACTATCGCCTCGTCGAGAGCGTGTTGGACATCCTCGGCTACGCGAATGCGGTTGGCTTGCAGAACAGTGGCAACATTCAGGGAACCGATGAAGCGCGACTGCCTGTTGGCGGTGCAACCGGAATCAGTTCGGACAGCGCGGCGAAATTGCGCAGGCGCCTCACCGATGCATCGCTCTCGAAAAACGCCGAGACGGTGATTCGATCGCGCTTGCAGTTGTCGCCGGTGTACCAGCGCATGCTGGTCTCCGGGCGGGGCGGTGCCTCGGGGCTGCAGGGCGAAGAGCGAACGATGGGGAGCAGGAGTATGCGGGTCGCCACGACCACAGACAGCTGGGAGCGTCGCTACACCGACGACCTTCTCTCCCAGGTACAGATTCTTGCCGGGGCAGTCGATTCGACGCAGTCGGTTATTCGAGTCGCGTATGCGGTCAAATCGACCAGGCTGCCAGCCAGACTTCAGGGCGGCGAGGTCCGGGTACGGGCATCAGTGCTCGGCTTCGACGGTTCGGTAACCGGTTTGGTGGATACGGTGCGACCGCTGATCGGGGCGGTAGGCGCTGCCGACCATTCCTATTGGTATGGTCTGGTGACCATCCCGGTGCCACCAGGGCGCCAGACGATCCGGGTTGGCCTGGAGCAAGGGACTGGCGGGGTGGTCTCGCTCCGGGACACGGTGGACGTGCCCGCCCCGGCGGGGCCGCAATTGGGCCTCTCCGACATCGCGATTGGCTCCCGCAGTGTGCCGTTGTGGTGGCTGACCGGCTCGGCGGACACGGTCTGGGTCAACCCGGTCGGGGAATTTCACAATTCCGAGCCGATAAGCGTCTATTACGAGGCCAGCGGGCTGGTCCGCGACTCAACCTACAAGATCGAATTGGTGATCAAGCCGGCCGGCGGCGTGTCGTTTTTCAAGCGCCTGCTCGGGATTTTCGGCGGTGGCGGTGCGCCGGTGCGGCTCGAGACAACGATGCGAGCCACCGGCGCGCATCAGGTGGTGCTCCGCGAGATCGGCGTCGAAAGGCTCAAGCCGGCGAGCTACGTTCTGGAGGTGACGATTTCGTCGCATTCAAGCCCTAAAGTGACTCGACACCAGGAATTCACGGTGGTCAAATGATCGCAGCCGTTGGGCGCGCGCGGTGCATTGTGTTGTGCGTAGTGCTGGCTGCCGCCGCACCGGGCACGATGCCGGCACAGACCGCCGCTGGCCGTGACGCGATCTTTCGGCTTCGCGATTCGCTCGCACGGACTCATGACACGACGTCACTCCTCGCGCTCGAAATGCACACAATCGACAGTGCCCGCAAGAATCGTGACGATGCGCTGCTGCACATGCGTCTCGGCTTTGTAGGAATGCGCCTTGCCGAGTTGACGAGTAGCCCCGGGCACTTTCGTGACGCCGAAGGTGAGTTCGAATGGGCGACGCAGTTGCAGCCGAGATGGCCGCTGGGGTGGTATGGCCTAGGCACTGCAGAGTTGCTCGAAGCAGACGTCTTTCCGACTGGACTGCGCGGCCTCTTCGCGGCCCTGGGCCACGACATCTTCATTGCGCCAGCGCACGACTTCGCCCAGAGCGCGGCGGTTGACTCGTCGTTCACGTACGGCATTGTCCAGCTTGGCGACGAAGCGATGCGCAGCGGCATGCCGGCGCATCTCACCACGGCAATTCTCGCGCTGCGTGAGGCGGCTGTTTCGGCCGCCGGCCACCAGCCAGACGTATTGTTGCAGCGCGGTCGGGTGGAGCGCGAAGTGGGTGACATCGATTCGGCGATCGTGGCGTTTCAGTCGCTTCTCGACCGCAATCGGTCCGATGCCCTTGCACTGCTCGAGATGGCACGCACCAGGCTCTCCGCTGGACGGATCGGTGGTACGGACCAGTGGTATCTCGGCCTGAGCCTCGCCGACAGTGCGACCGCCGCGCTCTACCATCTCGACATGAAGCTGGTGATGTCGGATTCGCTATTGCGCGCGTTCGATGCAGCGCGATCCCAGGAGCGCGTGACGATCGCACATCGGTTCTGGGATTCGCGCGACCTGGAAGCGGTGAACAGCAGCGCGGAACGCCTGAAGGAGCATTACCGCCGCATTGAATATTCGCATCGTAACTATCCGCTCTTACCGAGGACGCATCGCTACGACAGTGTGAAGGCATTCGACCCGACCGGATCGCTCTTCGATGATCGCGGCCGGATTTATGTGCGTCATGGTGAACCTGATGATCGTTCGACGTATTCCATGTCCGGAATTCCGCCCAACGAGTCGTGGGTGTATCGCCGGCCGAACGGCACCGACATGCTGTTCAACTTTGCGCAGCCCGATAGTGCACAGGGTTGGCGTTTGTACGAGTCACTGCTTGACATTGTCGCACTCGGTGCTGCGGCGCAGCACACCGGACAGGGCAACGTGCGAGGGATGCTCGAGGGCGGCACGGCTTTGGCGACGTTTGGTGCTGGATGGACGGCACAGGCCGCGCAGGAGCTGCTGCACTCCCGCACGAATCTGAGTCCGATCTACGCCAAGATGTTGTCTGGCGGACCGGCGGCGGCCAAGGCGCTGCAGACATCCGAGCGCGCTGCCGGACGCAACAGTCTCAAGGTCGGGCTTCAAACCGACAGTTGGAAGTTTGGGTACGAGTTGCCGCTGGCGGCCAACGTCGATGTCGTGGCCGTGGGATCGGATGCCGCTGGAACGCAGGTGCAGGTCGTCTTCGCGATCCCTGGCGGGTCGCTGTACGCCCCACCGAGCAATGGCATCGTGATCTATCCGATCCGGATGCGCGTGTCGTTGCGCAATCCCGCCGGCGATGTCGTCGCATCGCTCGACACGCTGCGGCAGTTCGGCGCGAGCGCGCCGATTCCTGAAACCGGGACACTGCTCGGTCGCGTGCCGATGCACGTCCCGCCCGGCAACTACACCGCCCGCGTCGCGCTTGAGACGGCGAGCCGAGGAATGATCACGAAGCCGCAGCCAGTGCATGTGGCGTCGGTGAAGGGGTCCGCGATTGAGTTGTCGGACTTGGCACTGGGTGCCCGCACGGTGCCGTTGCCATGGCGCGTGGACGCCAGCGACACGGCCTGGATCAACCCGATGCACTTGTTCCGCCAGCACGAGCCGATGCAGCTCTTCTTCGAGGTGGGCGGCGTGACCGCTGGCACCGCGTATCATGGTGAGCTTGCCGTGATTCGCGCCGGACAGTCCACACCGCAGCTGCAAGTTGGATTCAACGCCGTGGCCACCGGCACACCCGACAAGGTGCACCGCGAGATCGATCTCGGCCGGCTCGGTCGCGGCAGCTACCTGCTCCGCGTCACGGTATCGGCAACCAATGGCGCGAAGTCAGTGCGCCAGCGCGAGTTCACGGTCGGGAACTGACCCGCGGGAGCCGGTAACGTGTAGAATTATCCGGTGACCCGCCTCCGCAGTGCTGCCTGTTGTGGTCTCCTCATTTTCCTGTGCATCGTGCCGCGCCTCGTTGCGCAGTCTGCGCCCGATCGTGCTGCGCTGCAACTCTTCCGCGATTCACTCACGCTCACGACCGATACGACCAGGCTGCATCGACTCGAAGCACAGTCGATTGATCTCGCCCGGCGCGAGAGAGACAATCCCATTCTGCACCTCCGCCTCGGCTTCATCGCGCTGCGTCTCATCGAACTCGGCGGCGACGTCAAGCGCGTCGATGATGCGGCGAGCGAATTCGAATGGGCCGCCGAACTGCGGCCCGATTGGCCCTATCCGTGGTTTGGGCTGGGACTCGCTGAAGCGCGCGCGCCGGACCGCGCACCAGGCTTTGCCGGCGGATTGTGGACGATGCTCGGCATCGATCGCGACACCCGAGCCGGCGCAGCGTTCGCGCGCGCCATCAAGGCCGACCCGGGATTCACTGATGGCTTGATCGCCTTCGCCGAGACGGCGCGAGCTACGCGGATCAACGCACCGCTGCATGCCGCGCTCGACGCGCTGCGCTTGGCGCAAGCGTCATCACTCAGCTGGGATCCCGACCTCCTCCTTGAGCGCGGCAGGCTGGAGCGACTGGTAGGAAGTCCGGACTCCGCTCGCCTCATGTTTCGTCGCGCGGTGCTCCTCAGCGTCCATCCGGCCATGGCGTCGCTCGAACTGGCGCGCACACTTGCGATGACGTCGGACAGCGTTGCCGCTCGACGCGGCGAACCGATGCCGATCGAACTGGCGTATTACACCGGTGCGGCGAGTGACGAACGCGAGGTGGTGGCGATGTATCGTCGTGATCTTGAGCCGATTGTCGACGATACCGTGCTGGTGCAGTTCGACGGTGTGCACGGTGATGCGCGAGTGGCCTGGCTGCAGGAATTCTGGAAGCAACGCGGTGCGATCGACATGCGGAGCCCGGGTGCGCGCCTGAGCGAGCATTTCCGCCGCTGGGACCAGGCGAATCGCCTCTTTCGATTACCGCCGTTCAGGCGCAGCTACCGGTGGGGCATCGAGACGTATCACAGCCACGATGCGGATCTCGATGATCGTGGCATCATCTGGTTGCGACAGGGTGCACCGAAGTCGCGAATCGTCTGGCCCAATTCCCAGCCACGCGACCGCGCACCGGTGCGCGCGCCGATCACGCGTCGAACGCCGCCGGTGCCGGGTTCACTGATCATCGATCCCTTGGTGATCGATCCGAAGTTCGACACGCCGACCTTTGGCAACGAGACCTGGCGCTACGCCCGTCCCGATGGCGATCTGGTACTCAACTTTGCCGCGCAGGACCATCCCGACGATTACCGACTGGTCGAAAGCATCCTGCAACTCGATGTCTCGTTCGACGCGATGCTCGATCATGCCCGGGAACTGCCCGGGTTGGCCGAATTGCTTCGATCGGGTTCTGTGTCGCGGATCGGAATGGCCAACGAGGAGCGGCTGAAGGGGAAGCACAACATCGGGGTCGCGACCACGACGAATTCCTGGATCAGGACCTATGCGATCACGATGGGTGGCCGGGTCCAATGGCTCGTGGCTGGTACCCGTGGTGGCGAACCGCTGGTGCATATCGTCTATGGAGTGGACGCCGCGATGCTGCGAATCATCCCGGTTGACCGTCTCGGCTTCATACCGCTCCGGGTTCGAGCGGTTTTCCTCGACGATCATGGCGATCCCGTCGCGTCCCTGGATACGGTGCAGCTCTTTCGGCGGCCAGAGGCTGACGCCGGCCTGATTGCCTCACGCGCCGAGGTGCCGGTTCCGCCCGGGCACCTGCGGATGCGGCTCAACGTCGAGGCGAACCCCCAGATCGGCACGGTCTACCCGCTCGACTCGTTGGCGGTGCCGTCGGTGCGGGGCAATGTCCTCGCCCTCTCGTCGGTGCTCCTGGGGCTTCAGGGGAAGTCGCTGCCGTGGGTGCCATCGCCGGAGGACACGGTCTGGCTGTCGCCGCAGAACAGCTACGCCGCGAGTGACACGCTGGCGGTCTTCGCCGAGGGGTATGGGTTGGCTCCGGGGACGAGCTACACGTTGCACGTGGGACTGACGAGGCAGCGCAGCGCGCTCATCCGCCTGATCAAGGGGAAGCGGGAATCGGTCACGCTGACCGAGCATCTTTCGTTTCCGGAGGTGACCGGGCAGGTCCGCCGGGCGATCTCGCTTCAGGGACTGGAGCCGGGGAAGTACGAGCTTGTCGTCAGGGTGGAGGGAGGCGGGAAAGAGGTGCTGCGGCGGAGGACACTGGTGATTGGCGCGCCAGGCGGGTGACGGTAATGTGGACAACTCGCCCATATGATGGATTTGTGATGTTGATTCTCCCTGTGCCGATGATTGCTGGCGATTCTCGTGGATTGCTACGCCACTTCGCATTCTCTACTTTGGACCCTTCGAAAGCCATCCTGATTTTCATCTTGGGCAATTGAGTGCGAGGCATCATGGGCACCTCTCCGACGCGAGGCGCAGTCGACCTGTCGCCGAATGCGGTCACCGTTCTTGAGAAGCGTTACCTCATCAAGGACGAGTCGGGGCTTCCAGCCGAAAGGCCGGAGGATCTCTTCTGGCGTGTAGCCACGACAGTGTCCGCGCCCGATGGTAAGTACGGTGCTTCCAAAGGGGCAGTGACCGAGCTGGCGCACGCCTTCTATGACATGATGGCGAGGCGGGTCTTCATGCCCAATTCACCCACCCTGATGAACGCTGGCCGTCCCCTGGGACAGCTGTCGGCGTGCTTCGTTCTCCCGGTCGACGATACCCTGTCGAACGGCGAGAGCGGCATCTATGACACCCTGCGCGCGATGGCGCTGGTTCACCAGTCTGGTGGCGGCACCGGGTTCTCCTTTTCGCGTCTCCGGGCCCGGAATGACATCGTCCGCTCCACCATGGGCGTTGCCTCCGGTCCGGTCTCGTTCATGTCGCTGTACGACTCGTCCACTGACGTGGTCAAGCAGGGTGGCACCCGTCGTGGCGCCAACATGGGGATCCTCCGGGTCGACCACCCGGACATCCTTGATTTCATCGAGTGCAAGAGCGACACCACCAAGATTACCAACTTCAATATCTCGGTCGCGATCACCGACGCGTTCATGGACGCGCTGGCCAAGGACGGCGAGTACGAGCTGATCGACCCGCGCAACAAGGTCGTGACCGGCACGATGAAGGCGTCAATGATCTGGCAGAAGATCGTGCACGGAGCCTGGAAGACTGGCGAGCCGGGTGTCTTCTTCATCGATCGCGCCAATCATTTCAATCCGGTGCCGCATCTCGGTGCGTATGAAGCGACCAATCCCTGCGGGGAGCAGCCGCTTTTGCCGTACGATGTCTGCAACCTCGGCTCGATCAATCTCGGCGCGATGGTCACCCGTGAGGGCGATATCGACTGGGAGCATCTCCGTCGCGCGGTGCAGCTGAGTACGCATTTCCTCGAAAACGTCATCGACGCGAACAACTACCCGCTGCCCGAGATCACCTCGCTGGCGCAGCGGATCCGCCGCATTGGTCTCGGTGTCATGGGTCTCGCCGACCTCTTCATCCGGGTCGGTGTGCCGTACGACTCAGAGGAAGCCGTCAATCTCGGTCGGGAGCTGCAGCAGTTTGTTGACGATGAAGGGAAGAACGAGTCGGAGCGGCTGGCCACGTTGCGCGGTGTGTTCCCGGAGTGGGAGCGCAGCATCTGGGGTCCGGATGCCACCTGTGCACGCGACGCGGAGGGTGGCCGGATTCGCCCGATGCGCAAGCTGCGCAACTGTAACGTCACCACCGTGGCACCGACTGGAACCATTTCGATCATCGCGAGCTGCTCCTCGGGCATCGAGCCGTTGTTTGCCGTTGCGTTCATGCGCAATCAGGCTGGCGTGCTGATGCCGGACGTCAATGATGACTTTTTGGCGATCGCGAAGCGGGAAGGGTGGCATAGCGACGATCTGGTGCGTCGTATCGCCGAGCATGGACATATCAATTTCGAGGAAGTGCCCGCGCAATGGCAGCGCACGTTCGTCACCGCCAATCAGATTGCACCGGAGTGGCACATCCGGATGCAGGCGGCGTTTCAGGAGCACAACGACTCGGCGATTTCCAAGACCTGCAACTTCGCCAACGATGCGACTGAGGAGTATGTCGATCAGATCTATCGCATGGCATTCGACCTGAACTGCAAGGGTGTCACGGTCTATCGTGATGGCTCGCGCGACATGCAGGTGCTGTCGACCGGATCGACCGCCAAGAAGGTGCACGACCAGGCGATCTCGAGCGGCAAGTCGGAAGCGCGTGCGGACATGGTGATGCACGAAGGCATTTCCGCCGAGTCGATGGCGGCGTCGCGCGAGGCGACGGCAGATGCGATGTCGTTGTTGTCGGAGAAGGACGTTGAGATCGAGCAGCTTCGGAAGCAGTTGCACGAACTCGAGAGCGAGAGCCTGCAGCGTCGCCAGAAGCGTTCGCGGCCGGAGCTGCTCCGTGGTGCCACGCGGCGTATCTCCACGCCGCTTGGTGATCTGTATGTCACCATCACCGAAGACGATCGTGGTCAGCCGTTCGAGGTCTTCATGTCGCTCGGCAAGGCCGGCGGCGCACTGATGGCCGATGTCGAAGCGATTGGCCGCCTGATTTCACTGGCGCTGCGTTCAGGCATTCCGCTCAAGGCGATTCATCGGCAGTTGCGCGGTATCTCTTCTGATCGGGCCATTGGTCTCGGGCCGAACAAGGTGATGTCAGTGCCGGATGCTGTGGGTATTGCGCTGGAGAAATACGCCGCCGACAAGCAGGGCGTGCAGCAGGAGTTGCTGGCGCAGGCGCCGATCATGCCGGCGGACGCGATTGCACCGGCTGTTGCTGTGACGAACAACGAAGGCGAGCAGCTGATGATGGGCGGCATGAGCGAGACGCTTGGTGGTGCGTGCCCGGATTGCGGGTCGCAACTGGAGTACGCCGAGGGGTGCGCGAAGTGTCGTGTGTGTGGGTTTAGCGAGTGCGGCTGACCCTCGACTCGCTTCGCTCGCTCGGGTTGACCGCATCCCGAGCCGACGCAACTCCAACCGAACGTCAGGTCGACCGAGCCGCGTAGCGGCGAGTGGAGACCGGCGCAAAGGGGGATCTGGCCTCGCGGACAGACCCCCTTTGTTGTTGCCGGAGAGCTTTATGCGATGAGCGTCGTTCGCGTGATGCGCGTCACTTCTCTTGCCGACTACCTGCTCCAGCCGATTCTGTGGGCAGTGCTCGCGGGAACGGCGGCGCTTCTGGCTCTCGGAGTTCTGGTCATGGTGTTCACGTGATCCTCGTGCCAGACCTTCGCGCTATGATTGTGATAGAGGACTGCGGCGGCCTCACCTGGCCTCGCAGCATCTTGGCTCGGGGATCTGCCTCGCACAGCGACGAATCTTTCTTCTATCACTAGTGGGGTCATGTGAAGATCATCTACACAATCCTCCTCGCAGTGGTCACGACGTCACTGCCAGCTCAGACGCAAGCTGTTCGCGATTCGGCGGGGATTCGCGTCGTCACGAACCCGGCACTGTCTGCAGCGAAGGAAACCTTCGCCTTCCACTCGGAGCGGATCTACGACGTGGGTGGACTCGAGGATGATCCGGTCAAGGAATTCAACAGCAATCAGGGATACCTCCGCGGTGTGTTCCTGTCCGACGGAACGCTCGTGGTCACGGATGAATGGCGAATTCACTTCTTTGATTCTAAGGCGAAGCGCCTCGGCATCGTCGGCACCAAGGGAGGCGGTCCCGAAGACTTCAAGTATCTCGTCGGGCTCTGCCGCACCAGGGGTGATACAATCGTCACCTACGATTCGAACAATGGCCGGAATGCGATCATCTCGCCCACGAGAAAAGTTGTTCGTACCCTTCCAGCGGCTGTCAACGGCGGCATCACGTTCTCATCGTGTTTCGATGACGGTACCATCGTGTTGTCACATTCCGACTTCGACCGCGCCACGAGCATGAGCACGACGCGGTATGTGCGGGCGCGCCTCGATGGCACCATCGTCAACCCACTGCTGATCGCGCCGACTCATTTTGATATGCTGACATTCGCCGAGAGCGCGGTCGCGACCGCAGGACAACGCTTCTACCTCGGCCTGCCAGACGCATCGCAGATTACGGCGTACGATGCGACCGGCAAGCCGGTGTTGATCGTTCGTTTCGCTGAAAAGGGCGAACCGATTGCGGATGCCGACGCACTGAAGAGGATCGCCTACGCAGTACCTGCGGGTAGTGGCAAACTGACGGACGCCCAGGTGGCCACGGCGAAGGCCGACGCGCTCGAGCGATGGAAGGGCCGGCCCCACGCAGAGTTCTGGCCAACCCATGGGCGAATCCATGTGGACGATCAGGGTCGACTCTGGGTAAACCAGTATCAGAAGGACACCAAGGCGCCCGACGTGTGGGTCGCCTTCGCGTCGGACGGTCAGATGATCGGCAAACTGGTGCTACCGGTGGGTCGCAGGGAAGTGGTCGGGTTTGCGAAGAATGGGATCCTCGTCCGCACTTCAGACAGCGATGGTGCGGCGCATCTCGAATTGCATTCGATCACGAAGCCTTGATGGGCGTCCGGTTGAGGTCTCAAATCCTGGGCCGCTCAAGTACGCGACAGCGCTGGAATTCAGATTGTGATGAACATCTCGCCGAGCTGGTCGACGGCGGAACGGCTCCATCTCGGCAAGACGCCGCTGCTTGTCATCGGCACCCGCCCGGGCACCATGTATGAGCTCAGCAGAATTGCCGGTGCGGTGCGCTTGACCGGGCACCGCATCGTTGTCGGCGATGGCGCCAGTCGCCAACTCCGCTTCTACGACTCGCTCGGCACATTCATTTCTTCCGTCGGTCGCCAGGGTAATGGACCGGGAGAATTCCAGGGGCTCTCCAAACTCCAGGCAATCGGCGGCGATACACTTGTTGCTGGTTCTGACTTGCGCCTCTCGCTATTCACCGGGACTGGAAGAGCGATCCGATCAATCGACCCGCTCGCGCCGCAAGTGCAACTACCTCCCGGCAATCAAACGATCCTGGCCGCCGTTTCGAGCGGTGCAACGATCATCGGATCCGAACCACATTGGAGGGAATCGAACCATCCGCCGCAGACTGGGCGACGGTGGACCGACTCCATTCAACTCGGCGTATTCGGCGAAGGCAACAAGCTGGTCAAGTCACTCGGCCGTCTGCCGGCCCGCGTAATGGAATGGCGGGGCCTCGACTTGATGTTGCCGACGTTCTCGTCGGAACTGCTCGTCGCGAGTGCCGGACAGTTCTCATTTCTTGGATTCGGTTCCGAATACTCGATTCGTGTCTACTCATCGTCCGGTCGCCTGGAACGAATCATCCGACGAGCATGGCTGCCTGAGCGAGTTGACATCGACGCTTGGGCAGCACAGTGGGTCAAGAATGCAGACACGTTGACAGCTGCCGAAGCGGACGCAAAACGGAAGGAATTGCGCGAACGCCCGTACGCAGTGACCGTTCCGGCGTTTGCACAACTTCTCGCCGATCGCGTCGGCCGCCTATGGGTGCGCGAGAGTCACCTGGCAAACTTCTCGTGGCTCCGGGATCCGCCGTTTGTACCGAGCGTCTGGAACGTGTTCAGCTCGGAGGGAAAGTGGCTGGGCAACGTGGAAATGCCGGCCCAGTTTCTTCCAACCGACATTGGTTCTGACTATGTCCTCGGCGTCGCACGCGATCACGACGGTGTCGAGACGGTCGTGCTGTATCGACTGGGAGTGATGTGATGCCCGACGAATGCATACTCGTTCATCTTCCGGTTACTGCACCGTGGAAACGCGTAGTCACCACTCTGATACTGGTCTGCATCTTGCTGCGTCCCGCGACACTGCGTGCTCAGGTCGCTCCACGCCTTGAACGTCTCCCGATCGCCGCGTCACTCGCCGAGCTTGACTTCGCGGTCGGGAATACGCCGGCGATGGCGATCCATTCGTCGGGGTGCGTGGCGCTGTTCGACCAGGACGCATCGCAGGTGGTCTGCATCGATCCGCTCTCGGCGGCAGTCCACCGCTTCGGGCGAAGCGGCGCGGGCCCGGGCGAGTTCAAGTCGGTGAATGCGATGGTCGGTACGCCTGATGGCGGACTCCTGGTGTTCGACGTCATCGGGAACCTGCGCTTCACCTTGATCACCAAGGACTGGAAACTCGATCGGATCGTACGAGCGAGTCAGCAGTTTCAAGGGCTCTTCCGTCCCACGCGCGATAGCGTGATGACCATTGGCGGCACGCACGGTCGAGAGCTGCTTGCAGTCTCATTGAAGGACGGCGGCGTAGCGACGCACTTCGCGCCGGCCGCTGCGGACACCGCGCTCTTTGTCGGGCCCAACCCGTACGACTTCTTCGGCTTCTGGCCCATTCCGCTACACCGCGGCGGCTGGTATTTGGTATCGCCCTGGCACTACGCCGTACTAGCAGAGGATGAGCGCGGTCGAGTCGTTTCGCGCTTCGGGCGAGATGTCGAACGCGAGCCATTGAGCGAGCAGGAACTCGCGGCAGGGAAGGCATTGCTGCTGAAAGCAAATCCCGGCCGCAACCTCGACGCACTCATCGAGCGAATCCGCAAGACTCCCAAGGCGGTGATTCAGAGGGCGCCGGTCGAAGATGGCAAGGATCGATTGTGGGTCATCACCGGGCGGATCCGGCAGGACAGCACGGAGCTCGACGTGTTCGATCCCGGTGGGCACTTCGTCGGGACTCGGCGCGTGCCAGGTGAGGCGCACGCACTGGCGGTCCGCGATTTGGACCTGTACGTGCTCGTGGAGTACACAGCCGGCGAGCACGTCGGAGCGCAAGGCGTACTACGTTACCGCATCGATTGAACACTCCACCCACCCCTTCAACTTCTGCAGGTCACACATGAGTCAATTTTTCGACGCGTTGAAGGCCGGCGCGAAGGCCGCCGCCGGGGCGATGGGCCCGGGCGGATATGCAGCTGCGGGCCGCCAAGTTCGGTGCGGGCACTGCAGCGGCGAGCAGCTTACCCTCCGTTCCGTACCGTCGCACGAAGTTGGAGCTTATGCGCTGTACGGGTACGCGCTCCGTTGCGAGGGCTGCAGCTACGTGATGCTGTTCGGCGATGCACCTGAGCGTCTCTGACACCCAGATACGCACTTCCACTCTTCCATGGAACTCCCCATGAGCGGCGTCTCGGGCGGCCCCAGAACGTTGCTCCGTCTGGAAGGTCTGAGCGTACTGGTCGCCAGCCTGTTCCTCTATCACATGCTCGAAGGTTCGTGGACATTGTTACTCGTCCTCTTCTTCGCTCCCGATCTGAGCATGCTCGGGTACCTCGCCGGCCCACGAGTTGGTGCCGCGGCATACAATGCCGTCCACACCTACGCTGGACCAGTCCTGCTCGGTGCGGCAATGAGCTTTGGCCTTCTACCTGCCAATTGGGGCCTGTGCCTGATCTGGACGGGGCATCTCGGATTTGACCGTGCGATGGGCTATGGCCTCAAGTTCTCCAGTGCCTTTCGCGATACACACCTCGGCAGGATCGGGCCAGCGGAGAAGTCAGCATGAGACGCGGACTCGCAATGAAAGCGCGGCATCGCTAGATCGATCATTTCAACGAGGAGTTGCTTGTGCGTCTTGGTTCTCCACGCTGGGTTGCCGGGCTGCTCGCGGTACTGGTCGCTGGCCACCGCGCATCTGCGCAGGTGACGGCGACCGATTCAGACGCTGTGGCGACCGGGATCGCGAAGTCACTCCTTCTCGACCTGCGGGCCGTGCCGAGCTACCATGCCCCGGTACGATTCGCGACCGGATCGAATGCGAGCATGGCGCCATGGGTTTCGCGAGTCGTGGCGCTCGTCGGGCGTGAATCGCCTGGAGTGCTGGCGGATTCGGGGGTGCGCAGCGCATCAACCTTCGTGTTCAGCGATGTGTCGATTGTGGGCCAGAAGGTTGTTGTGCACGGCGCATTCGCTTCGTGCGACCCAGGGCGTTCGCGGTTGAACTTTTGGAGCCTCGCGATTGAGATCGAAATGTCGAGGCAGGGAAGCGGGTGGGAGCCGAAGTTCCCACGGTCGCTTGACATCAGTGATGGGATTTGTTCCGTGAAGCGGCCTAACTAGCACTACGATATCCTTTCCTCTCGAGACGTAATGTCTTCTTTGCGGGCCCGGCTCCCCGAACGCGGCATGACCATCGCCCTGCTGCGGCGCGGCGCGCTCCTCTGGCTGCTCGCCAGGATGCTGGTCGTGGCGGGTGGCGCTGCGCTCTCGGGTCACGTCTCGCTGGGCATCTTCGCTCCGACAGCACTGGCGCTCTCGCTGGCAGTTGGCGCCATGGGATTGCTCGACGCCCGTCGCCGCAACGAACACCGTTTTCTCGCCAACCTCGGCGTTTCACCGCTCACGATCGTCCTGCTCTCCATCATCCCGGCACTCGTCGCAGAACTCGCCCTGAGAATCGCTGGCTTGCAATGACATTGGTTCTCCGCGCCGACAGCATTGGCAAAGCATTCGGCGGACGGTCAGTGCTTACGGCAGCAACACTGCGTGCATACGCTGGCCAGATCGCTTTCTTGGTCGGTCGCAACGGATGCGGCAAGTCTACGTTGCTCAACATCGCTGTCGGTGCACTTGAAGCAGGTGACGGCATCGTCACGTTCAAGGGGCGAGCGTATCTCCGCCCGACTTGGCACACCCTCGCCCGGCAAGGGCTCTACTATCTCCCTGATCGAGATCTGCTGTCGCCGAGTCGTACTGTGCGTCAACATCTGAGCGCAGTCGCTCGGCAGTTCGGGAGTGGCGGCGCAGACGCAGCCGCCCAGGTCTGTGATGTCGCGCCGTTCCTCGATCGGCGGTGTGGCGATCTGTCGACCGGTGAGCGCCGCCGCGTCGAGGTCGCGACGGCCGTCGCAAGAAAGCCTGAATGCTTGCTCGCTGATGAGCCGCTTCGGCACATCGATCCGCGTGATCGAACGCTGATCGCCAAGGTGCTTCAGTACATGGCATCGCGGGGCTGCGCTGTCGTTGTCACTGGTCAGGACGTTGAGGACTTGTTTGATCTCGCTGATTCGGTTGTGTGGTGTACTGACGGGACGACGTACGAACTCGGAAGTCCTGGGACCGCAGCGTCCAATTGGCGGTTTGCTGCCACCTACCTGGGTGCGGCACGGGCCGCCCGCCTGGCTGCGGGTTTCGTTCCGGCTGCCGGGGAACGCGGTACCTTTCGGGAATGAAGCCACCCAAGCGACCAATCCTGGCGATCGTGGCCATGCTGTCGATGGTCGGCGCAAGCGCCGCTGCGCAGGTCGGTATCAGAGTACCGGGTTGGCCGCTGCGTGACTCCGTTTCAATGTCGCCATTGTTCAAGCCGAGCGCGAAGACCACGTTGTCCCCGCGCACTTGGACGGCGCCACCGCCTGATGCCCGCTTGGCCGATCTCCCGCGCAATCAAGTGGGAACGATGACCTGTCCAATGCCGGTCTTCGTACCGGATTCCACCAAACAGGATCGGATGCCGATCGGCCGATTGGAATCCGCACTGGTCGAGCGGATGCCAGTCGCGACCGGTGGATGCACGAATCCGTTGTGGAACAAGACTCGCCCCTGAAGCCTGTGGGTTGTTCCCCCCAACAGAGGTCCAGTGCCAAGAAACTGTCCACTCTGTTTCCGTCGTCTCGAACTGGTCGACGTGAGCGACCAGAAGGTTTACTGTTGCGCCCACTGCTCAATCGCTTGGCGCGCCGAGTCGGAGTGTCCGACAGCTAACCGCACGACCACCAGATCAGGTACACCACTGTTCTGTCCGGACTGCGACGATCGGATCCTCACACGCATGGGCGCGACTGATCGCGGCGAGGAGTGGCGATGTCTCGGTTGCCACGGCCGACTGGTGCGCCTTGCGGGTGTCGCCCAGCCGCCGCCGCTGCGGAAGCCGTCCAGAGATGTCGAGATCGCTGGGTTGGCGACTGAGGCGTTGGCGTTTATTGCCGACATCGTCTTGGGGTAGGTCCCGCAACTGAATCGCGTTGTCATCGTTGCGTAATGGCACCGCAAGCACGCCGCCATCCGCAGCCGGTAGCTTGGATACACCGCACCCAAGCGTGGAGGCTGAAAATGGACGGCTACAACTTTACCAATCGCACCCGCAGGGCTCTGCATGCTGGCGGCGACGAAGCGGCGGCACTCGGGCATGAATACGTCGGCGCTGAGCACGTTCTACTTGCATTGCTTCACGATCATGACAGTGCCGCTGCAAGCCTCTTGACCAAGTTGGGCAGCGACACCGGCAGCATCGAAACGCAAATCAAATCGATCGTCAAGCCGGGAGCCTCAACCGTACCGACAGGAACAGGACGTCCCTACACATCGCGAGTCATGCGGGTTCTCGAACTCGCGATGCAGTGCGCGCGCGAGGACAAACGCGCCCCGGTCGGTACGCAGCACCTGCTGCTCGGCCTCGTTCGTGAGGGGAAGGGAATTGGGGCACAGGTGCTAACACACGCTGGAGTCACGGACGCGTTGGTGGCTGTTGCACTCGGTACGGTGGAGGACGCACGTTGACCCGATTCGTCATCGGCACCTTGCTGGCGTTCCAATTGGTGATTCCCGCCAGCGCGCAACGGCCAGCCTCCCTCGCTCCCGCGAACGCGAAGCTCGCTCAGGAGTTCAGCGAACTGAGTTCGGTGCGGGAACTCAGCGATGGACGGGTGCTGATCACGGATCGCATTGAAAGCAAAGTCGTTGTCGCCGACCTCACGACCGGCCGTGTCACGGCAATCGGTCGAGTCGGCGATGGTCCACTTGAATACCGCATGGCACTGCCGCTCGCAGCGGCTGCAGGAAACCAGAGCATCATGTTGGGCATGCCCGGGACACGGTGGACGCTCTTTGACGGCGACAAGATCGTCGGCACACTCGCGCCGGATGCGCCGGTGATCAAGGCGGTGCCCTTTCCGTACGGATTCGACCGCGATGGCCATGTGTTGACGACGATCAGCGCACGTTCACCGCGCGGATCAGCGGAGGACTCCGCATTCCTTGTGCGAGTGGCGGTATCCACGGGCACGAGTGATACGATCAGCAGACTTGGTTCCGTGGCCGCCGCGTCGCTCCCCCGCGGCGAGCAGCGGCCCATTTACACCGTATATGATCAGGCGGTGCTCGCGCTCGACGGCTGGGTGGCTGTGCTTCGAGGCGCGCCGTACCGGGTGGATTGGCGATCGCCTGATGATCGCTGGATCGTTGGGCACCCGATTTCAACACCAGTGGTCAAGATGGATGCGCGCGAGCGCCAAGCATTTCTCGATCGGCGCAGCGATGCGGCAAAGAAGCGCGGCGCGATTACCGATTGGCCGACAACGATTCCGCCAGTTACCGCCGGGTGGCCGCCAATGGTCACGATGGATGGACGGTTGCTCGTCCGCAGAACGCCGACCGCCGATTTCCCGACGCCGCTTTACGATGTTGTCAATCGCCAAGGCATTCGTGAGCGTCAGATTCTGATGCCTCAGAATTCCCGTATCGTCGGATTCGGCGCGCACTCCGTCTACGTTGTGAATGCAGACGATAGCGGAATTGAGCATCTGACAAGGCATCCGTGGCCGTGAGAAGCTCGCCGCCGCTGCTTGCCCTCGCTTCGGCCCTGCTCTTGGCCGGCTGCGGCTCCGGCTACTCTTGCATCACGGATGATCCGCCGGCATTCGTATTTCATGTGCGATCCGCGCAGACGGGCGACCGTCTTGCCGGTGTCACCGGCACCGTCACCAGCAGTGGCGAGGCCCGCGCGCTGAGCTGTGGCGTCTCGGACGGCGTGGAGAACTGTGAAGGCTGGGCACACGGGTCGATCGCCAGTATGCACGTCCAGCGGGTTGGGTTCAGGTCATGGGATTCGACGGGGTTGCGCCTGGAACACACCGGCGGGGATTGCCCCCGGCCGATCCTCAAGACGCTTGAGATCGCCCTTCAGCCGAATTGAACGAAGTGAACATTCCCCACCCTCATCCGGTCTTACGATCGGATGCATGCACCCAGCAACATCGCAGTGATCATCGACGCCGAGTCGGTTGACCTGGCTGCGCGCGCGGCGTCGGGTGACGCCGCAGCGTTCGAGGAGTTGGTGCGCTGCCACCACGCTTCGGTGATCCGGTGGGCCATCGTTGCCGTCGGCGATCTCGACGATGCCGAGGACTTGGCGCAGGCCGTCTGGATGCGGGCGTATCGCAGTTTGGGCGACTATCGCGGCGCGGCGAAGTTCTCGACCTGGCTGTATCGGATCACCTACAACCTCGGCTTTGAAGTCCGACGCACTCGGGATCGGCGGTTGGCGGCGCTGGCAACATGGAACAACTCGACGGAACGCGTGACGGCGGTCGTACAGCCGCATGATGAGGGAGATGCGCAACGTTTGGCGGCCGCGGTCCATGCCTGCGTGAAGGAATTGCCGCCGCGTCAGGCGCCCCATGCGGTTGCGTCGAAGGTGTTCGCAGCAGCCCGGACCGAGGCGCCGGCGCGCCAGCGACGTTCGGCGATGCGCACTGTCGGGTTCGGCCTCGTGCCGGTCGTTGCGGCCGCTCTGCTCATGCTGGTGATTCACATCCGACGTGACGCGCGCCGCGACGCGCTGCAGGCCTCGATAGACGCCGCGTTCGCCTCACCCATCGCGGTCACCAGTGTGAAAGTCCCTCCCGGACGCAATGCGATCGTATTCAAGACACAGGACCCGAACATTTCAGTGGTCTGGATCTACTAATGGAGAACACTATGCGAGCACTTTACGTGGCCTTGGTCGCGTGCGCGTCCGTCATCAGTGCGGTGCCTGCCCGTGCCCAGGGCGGGCAGCCCAAACACGCGACGACGCAGGACGAAGGAGTACTGCTCCGCTTTCAGCTCATCGCGGCGACCAACACCAGTACGGTCGACCCGGCAATCACGGCGATCGATGCGGTATTGAAAGATCTCTTCCGATTTCCGGGATACCGTTTGCTGTCGCAAACGGCTGTGATGATGGAACGACCAGCCGTTATCAGGAATTCGCCCAACGGGACGACGATGGCAACGCAGTTCCTCATTGGTGATGGCGAGACGTACCGGCTGAGTGTCATGATCGATAGTACGACGCTGCAGACCGTGCGCATGAATGTCTCGCTCTCGGCCATGCCGAAGCCCGGCGTGACGACGCCGAGTACAACGCTTTTCAGCACCAGTGTTGAGGTTTCCTACGGTCACGCGGTGGTGCTGGGGAACACACAGCTCGCCACGAGAACCGGGGGTGCGCGCGGTACCGCCGTGCAGCAGACGCTCATTCTGGCGGTTCGCGCTGAACGCGAGGGAGCGCCTTCGGGCAATGCCGCGGCGGTTGCCACCGGCCCCGAGTTCACCGATGCAAAGGTGGATGTTCCGGTAGTGGTGGTTGCGTGTGGCGCTCCCGCTTACCCGCCCGAGCTTCGAGCAGTTGGCGTCAGCGGTTCAGTCCACCTGAGCTACGTCGTTGCCCTCGACGGAAAGGCGGAGGCATCGAGCGTCAAGATCGTGAGCAGCACCAATAAGGCGTTCGAACAACCGGCGATCAATGCGATCCTGTCATGTACGTACACGCCGGCACAAATCAAGGGAGTGCCGGTTCGAGACCTTATCGAGCACACGGTGAGGTTCACGCCGCCACAATAGCCGCGTTTGGCGGTTTGGCGGGAGAGGAACCCGGTCGATGCCCTATCGCGTTGGGCCCTCGGACGCGCAATTACTCGTCCGGGGGGCGGCACTCATGGCCAGATACTGGTGGCAATGTCCTTCGTGTGGTGACGGGCCAGCGTGGTTGACGGTCTGTTACTCTCGCAGCATTGCAGCTTTCATCTGGGATGAACCGGCGCCAAGTGGATGGGACCAGCAGGTGCTTCGCCGCCGGTGTGCCGGCAAGCGGCGCTCACTGTAGATCACCTACCGTTTTCGGCGCGGTGATCCCGAGCGGGTCAGTATCAGGCATTATCGTCGGACTTGGTCCCGATGCCGACTATCTCCCGATGCTCTGGGAAACCTTTCGTCATTCGAAGCCCCGGACCAAGTGGGTCGACTTCAAGTACCAGAAGGGCCGCAGCCCGTGGGGCCTCAGCAAACACCTGATCTTGGAGAAGCCTTCGCTCGTGCGCTTATTGCAAGCGTATGATTCGGCGACCCGGCGGGTCTAGGAGACCAGATACCATGCATCCAGACTTCAATCGCGGCGCTAAATCGGCGAACCCCATTTCCGTGCGCACCGCGGTCGATCGAGGCCACGCCGTCATCACGTATCGCCTGTTTGGAGTGCCAAGGGGGTGGGATGAGACATCGAGTAGCAGTCGTTGCGGCCGGGTGCCTTTTGTTTGCGCCCGCATTGTCGTCTCAAGTGTTGCACGTCGCCGATCTCAACACGCGGCAGATTCGCGCACTTGACCGAAACCGGACCGTCGTAATTCTCCAGGGCGGTATGCTGGAGGAGCACGGGCCCTACCTGCCAGCGTTCACCGATGGGATCCTGAGCGCACGACTGACGGCAGAGCTCGCGACGACAATCGTCAAGCAGCGCCCTACATGGGCGGTCCTCGTCTTTCCGCCGATTTCGGCGGGTGCGAGCGGATCGAACGAGATTGGGCGACAGTTCGTGTTTCCCGGCACGTTCGCTGTCCGACCGTCGACACTGCGCGCTGCGTTCGTTGATCTTGCCAGTGAGCTGGGCGAACAGGGGTTCCGTTGGCTGATGGTGGTGCATGTGCACGGCTCACCGTTGCACATCGGCGCTCTGGACGATGCCGCAGACTTCTTTCACGACACCTATGGCGGCACGATGGTCAACTTGTGGGGGCTCATGCCCGTGCTCGGTGGCTGGGGCGGCGCGATGTCGGTCATGACGCCGGCGGAGAAGGCGGCAGATGGACTGTCGCTGCACGCCGGTATGGACGAACACAGCCTCATGCTATACCTCCGACCAGACCTGGTTGCCCGCGATTTCCGCCAAGCCAAGTCAGTGTCTGGTGCAAGCTATGACGGGGCCTTTGCTGTGGCGCGAACGGAGAGCTGGCCCGGATATCTCGGTGCGCCGCAACTCGCCACGGCTGCGTTTGGTAAGCGAATCTGGAACGGGTTCGTCAACGCCACGGTCAAGACCGCCGTGGAAATTCTTGATGGGAAAGATGCGGCCACCTATCCGCGGTATCTGACCTACCTCAAGACACTGCCACTGTATCGTGCGTGGATCGATTCCGCGAACGTGCGCGATTCAGTTGGTGGTCAACGGCTCACCAAATGGCTCGC
>JANYCP010000220.1 GCA_025360265.1 Gemmatimonadota bacterium | reverse complement strand
CTCCGGCAGCTCGCTTGAGATCAACAGGATTGCCGCACCATCTGCGGCCATCTTGTCGATCCATGCATGCAACTCCGCCTTGGCACCCACGTCCACACCGCGGGTCGGCTCGTCGAGAATCAGGATGTTGCTCTCGGCCGCCAGCCACTTGGCCAGGACAACCTTCTGTTGATTGCCACCGGAAAGCGTCATCGACGCGGTGTCGATTGCCGATGCGCGAACCTGCAGACGCTCCAACTGGGCGCTCGCGACTTCGCGTTCTGCCTTGCGCTTGATCCACGTCCACCGAGAAAGACGCTTGAGCGTCGGCAATGAGACGTTTTCGCGCGACAAGAGGGACAGCACCAGGCCCTGCCGCTTACGATCCTCCGGCACGAGGCCGATGCCATGGGCCATCGCGTCGCGAGGCGACCGAAACGACACCGATTTGCCGCGGACCGCAACCGTGCCGGTTGCCCGTTGGTCTAGGCCGAACAGCGCCTGTGCGAGTTCGGATCGGCCGGCGCCTACCAGCCCTGCTACACCAACGACTTCACCCGCGCGAAGGGAAAAGGAGACATCGCGGAATTTCCCAGGGCTCGAGAAGTGTTCGACGCGCAGCACCTCGTCGCCCGGGGCGCTCCGCTCATGCGCCGGGAAATACTGTTCAAGTCGCCGGCCAATCATTCGCTGTACCAGGGTCGCTTCATCGAGGGATGCGATCGACTCAGTAGCGACGTGCTTGCCATCCCGAAGCACCGTGACCGTGTCGCAAAGCCGGAAGATCTCGGGCATCCGGTGCGAGATGTAGATCATTGTCACGCCTCGTTCGCGCAGCCGGGCGATGAGCGCATACAGTTGTTCCACCTCTCGCTCGCCGAGGGAAGAGGTCGGTTCGTCGAAGATGATCACGTGTGCACCACTGCCGACGGCTGCCGCGATCTGCACCAGCTGCTGTTGCGCGATGCTCAACGTCTCGATTCGTCGCGATGGATCGATATCGGCACCAATGGACGCCAGCAGGTCACGCGCCCGCTCGTGCAGCGTCGCTTGATCAAACCAGCCGCGGCGTGATGGCAGCGCACCAAGAAAGAGGTTCTCGGCGACGGAAAGGTTTTCGCAGAAGAGCAGTTCCTGCGGCACCATTGCGACGCCGGCCCGGAGCGCGTCAGCCGGCCCGTTGAAGCGGACCGGCCGATCATCGAGCAGGAGGGTTCCTTCGTCGGGGGACTGTATGCCGGCAAGGATCTGACTCAGCGTGCTCTTGCCGGCGCCGTTTTCACCACAAATTGCGTGGCACGAACCGGACACGATTTCGAACGAGACTTCGTCGAGCGCCACGACTCCCGGGAAGCGTTTGGTGATTCCGCGAAAGCCGACGGCGCTCATCGTCAGTTCGGCAACGCGATGTACTTCGGGTTCACGTCACTGAATCCCCACGCCTTGAGCTGGCGGGCCCACGCACCAAGGTTCTCCTTGCTCACCTTCACGAGCTTCATCTCAACGTAGGCCGGCACGTCCTTCTTGCTGTACACTTTGTCCATGATCGTGCGCACGCCGATGTCACCCCAGAGATAGCACGGCTGTGCCAGCAGCACCGGCGCCAGCCCCTTCTCGACGTAGGCAAGCTCAGGCGGAAGTCCATCGACCGCGACAATCTTGACCTTGGGATCGAGATCCAGGAGTGCTTCGGTGAAGAGCGGCCAGCCGCCGATCATCGCCCACCCCTCGATGTCGTGATTGGCGCCCTGCGCACGAATGACTTCCGCCGCCGCGTCCTGGGGCGTTTCGACATGGTTGAAGGTGTTGAGGATCGTGATTCCCGGATACTTCTTCGCTTCCTCCTTCACCCCCGCGACGCGCTTCTGCAGGTTCGGCGCATTCTGGTTGCCGGCGAGAATCGCCACCTTTCCCTTGCCGTGCATCTGCTCGGCGAGTTCGGACATGACCTGCTGGCCGATGGCGGCGTCGTTGCCGCCGTAGAAGGAAAAGCGCTTCGAATCTGGCGCATCGCTGTCGAACATCATCACGGGCACGCCGCGATCCACCGCGTCATTGATGGCGCCGGTGATCTTGCCGGCGTCGCTGGCGGAGATGAGCAGGGCATTGTCACCGTCATTCACAGCCTGTGCAATCAGTTGCGCCTGGCGCGTGCCATCTTCGTTGGGCGGTGTAAGCCAATCGATCTTGATGTCCACGCCCATCGACTTGCTCAATTCCGCGGCAGCGGCTTCGGCGCCAGTGCGAGCAGAGAGGAAGACGGGATTGGTGGAGCTCTTCGCGATCATGCCGATGCGAAAGGTCTTGGCTGTGGGAGCGGCGCCCTTGCTGCAGGCGGCGAGTGCGAGGAGTGCGATCAGGTAGCGACTGCGCATGCGGATACTCCAGTGTTGGTGTCATCCCGAGCGAAGCGAGGGATCGCTTCGCGACGGGCCGATCCTTCGGTCGCTTCCCCTCGCTATCGCTCGGGTCAGGCGCTCCCTCAGGATGACGATCTTGTAAGCCTCTTAGCCAGCAATTTCGAACCGCTCTGGTCAAGCACAACCGCAACGATCAATGCGGTGCCGATGATGATCCATTCGTAGTTCTGGTCGAGGTGCAGGGTCCGGATGGCCTGTCGAATGAGGACGATCAGCAGGGCGCCGAGCATGGCGCTGAGCGCGCTTCCTTTGCCGCCGGTGAGGGAGGCGCCGCCGACCACTGCTGAGGCGATCACATACAATTCATAACCGGTACCATCTGACGACGTAGCGGAACCGTAAAACCCGGCGCCGAGAAATGCGGCGAACCCGGCGGTCAGGGATGACCAGAGGAAGACGCCCAGTCGGATCCGGTTGGTGCGGAGGCCAGAGAATCGGCTGGCTTCGGCGTTACCGCCGACGGCGAATACGTGGCGCCCCATGACGGTCCGGGTCAGGTACAAGGTGCCTAATCCTGCGACAGCGAGCATTCCAAGTAACGGAACTGGGGAAAGCGACGCTCCCAGCCCAAGCGTGGCCTTTGCGACGTTAGTGAGTGGGAGCGGAACGAGAATGCTTTCGGCGCGACTGATTACAAATGCGACACCGCGAAGCACCCACATCGTGCCGAGCGTGATAATGAAGGAATGGACGCCGAGGCCGATCACCATCATTCCATTGGCGAGGCCGCAGAGGAACGACACGATGAGGCAGGTTCCGAGGCCGACGAAGACGGTAGCTGGCGCGCTCATTGGGCCGAGGGCGCGCAGGACCATCGCCATGACGACGCCGGCCAGGGCATAGACCGCGCCGACGGAGAGATCGATACCGCCGGAGATGATCACCAGGGTGGCGCCGACGCCCATGATCGCGAATGTGCTGGCGTCGGTTCCCATTTGCAGCAGGGTGTGGGCGTTCAGGAAATTATTGACGGTGCGGCCGGACATTGGGTCGACGTGCGACCCGGCGACCAGAGTGAGGACGGTGCCGAGGGCGAGGAGAACGATGACGAGCCCCGCGGACGGGGATCTCAGGAACGATCGATGCACGAAGGTGAGGTCCTTGGGGTGTAAGCGCTTGCAAGACTAGGGCTTGGCGGGTAGTCTGTCAACGAGT
>JANYCP010000208.1 GCA_025360265.1 Gemmatimonadota bacterium | reverse complement strand
GCCTCGAAACGGGCACCTATTCCGGGTAGGTGAGGGGACAGAGGAAGAGGAAGCGCCCTAACCTGCATTGCTGTAGCTTTTCATATCCCCATTCACCCAGAGGGACCATGTCTGCTCGATCGGTATCAATCTCCATTGCCGCGTTGCTCTTTTCGATCCAGGCCGCGCCGTTGGTCGCGCAAGGAAAGGGGAGCCAGAGCCACGGCTCCGACATCGGCATCGCGGTACGCGCTGGCACGATCGGCGTCGGCGGTGAAGTGTCCAAGCTGCTCACGAGTCACGTCGGCGCGCGGGTTGGTCTCAATTTCTACACGCTCAATGACAAGGGGCAGTCGATCGGCGACAACACGTTTGACGTGAAGGCCGAGCTGCATGCCTTTTCGGCGTTGATCGACTTGTACCCAGGTTCGCGCGGCTCGTTTCATCTCACCGGTGGCCTGATGACCACCCCGGCGAAGGTCACCGGTGTCGGCACCGGGTCGAGCTATTCGTTCAACGGTACGTCGTACACCGCGGCCCAGGTCGGCACCCTGACCGTCGCCGCAGCGTACGGCAGCACGCTGCCTTACGTCGGACTCGGCTTTGGCACTGCGGCATCGAGTCACGGCGGACTCGCCTTTGTGTTCGATCTCGGTGTTGCGATCGGGAAACCGGCGTTGACGATGAGCGGAAGCAACGCGCCGAGCGGCGGGGCGGTTGACGCGAATATTCAGGCCGAAGTCGCGAAGCACCAGACCGACGTCAACAAGATTCCCGGGTATCCGGTGCTCGCCATCGGGTTCATGTATCGCTTCTGATCGATCCGGCGTGATGCAATCCCGCTCGCGTTGGTGCATGATCGTCGGACTGTTCGTCGGCGCGGGATGCACTGCGCACAATGATGTGACACCGACACCATCGATCACGCTGGCCATTGCGCCGGCCAGCGGATCGGTGGTGCAGGGCGGCTCCGTGCAGGTCGCAGTCACCGTGACGGGCAACAGTGCCTTTACCGGCACGGTGGGTCTCGCGGTGGAGGGATTGCCGGCGGGCGTCACTGGCAGCGTCACCGGAACACAGGTTGTCGGCAGCGTCACCACAGCGACGGTGAATATCACGGTGGCCGCAGCGGCCGCGGTCGGCACATCCACGCTGACGGTGCGAGGATCCGGCAGTGGCGTCACCGATGCAACGGCCTCCTACCTGCTCACTGTGACAGCGGCGACTACTCCGAATTTTTCGTTCACCGTTGGCCCGGCTACCGGACTTACCGTCAGCCCCGGCTACACAGCGCTCGGTACCATAGCGATTGCGCGGACCCTCGGATTCGCCGGAACGGTGTCGTTCACGATGACTGGCGGGCCGGCGGGACTCACTTTTTCACCGGCGCCGGCGAGCACGGTGGGTACCGCGGCGTCGTTCGGGCTCGCCGCGTTGACCAGCGTCACGCCCGGCAGCTACACCGTGATCTTCCATGGCACCGCGACCGGTCTCGCTGAACAGACTGCAACACTCGCCGTGGTGATCGGCGCCATCGGTTCGGGCAACGTCGCCCTCGATTTTTCCGCTTGCGTGCCAACAAGCAAACCGATCTGGCTCGCGACGCAGGACGGCAGCGGCCCGTGGACGCGTGGGACCGGGACGGCCGACGTGTATCGCTTCAACGTGAATGCGGCCACGGGCCAGGTCGCGTGGGTGACGCAGACCGCCGCCACCGGATACACCGTGCATCAGCTCGTGCGTCAGCACGACGCGCTGGTTGCCGGAACGCAGGTGATTTGCACGGCTGCGGGGACGAAGACGATCAACGGCACGCTGTCCAATCTTGCCGTCAACCTCACTGCGAATCTGTACCTCGGTGGGAGTGGCGTGACGCGGTCGGTCAACGGCCCGTTTCAGATTGCAAACGTGATCGATGGCAACCAGGATCTTGTCGCCTATGCCAGGAGTGCGTCGGTTCCCGGAACTGGTGATCGCGGGCTGCTGCGTCGCGCGCAGAATCTCGCCGGCGGTGGAACGCTTGGCACCGTCGATATGACTGGTGCGGAATCGTTCGTGCCAGTGGCTGCGGCAATGACGGCGAGCGGTGGACTTGCCGGTGACACCTTTGCCTACAGCATGGAGTATTTCACTGGCGCTGGCGCAAATGGTTGCCAGCTCGCGGTGCTCTACGGCGACAATCCGGCTACCGCGACGTTTACTGCGTACGGCATACCAGCATCGCAGCAGGTGGCCAGCGACTTTCACGCACTGGCGTTCAGCGCGTCAGAGGCAGGAAACTCAGCGGTGCGCACTATCATCCAGTACTTCCACACGATGGCTGCGACCAGCGTGACGCTGCCGGCCGTGTTGCCGACGCCGGTGTTCAGCTCGCTTGGTGGCCCATACCGTCGCCTCCGGGCAACGTTCACGATGCCGGCCGACTACGCCGGCACCGCCCAGCTGCAGTACGGCGATGCAACTGGACCGTCCCGTTTCGTGATCATCACGGCTGATGGCGGGGCTTTCGCGACGCAGGCCGGGGCCTTGGCCCTGCAGGACTTCACGGGCGTGCCGGGTTGGGACAGCACATGGGGCCCAGTGGCCGCCACCAGTACCTGGAGCCTCACGGGGATCAGCGTACCGCCAGCTACCGCCTGTCAGGAGGGCGTGAAGTATGCGTTCTCCCAGCGGTTCGGTAGTTTCTGAGATTCAATTTTTCTCGAACCATGAAGCGAGGGCACATGCCACAATATCTGATTGAACGCGAGATTCCCGGCGCCGGCAAATTGACCGCGGCCGAACTCAAGGGGATCTCCCAGAAGTCGTGCAGCGTGCTGAACGAGATGGGACCGCAGATTCAGTGGGTTCAAAGCTATGTCACCGCCGACCGGATCTACTGTGTGTACCGCGCGCCGAATGAGGCGATGGTTCGTGAACACGCACAGAAGGGCGGGTTCCCCGCCAATCGGGTCATGGAAATCGGCACGATCATCGACCCCACCACGGCCGAGTAGGTCGGCAGTGCCTCGCGCCGCGCCGCGTTAGCCGATGTTCTTCATTCTGGTGATCGCGATCTACGCGATCGTCGCTCGGCACCTGCCGATCACCAGCGAAATTGCGTTGACCGGCGTGCGCGCGCGGAACTTCGGGATTCTGCTGCTGGTCCTCACCTATCCCCTCCTGACGGTGATCGATCGCGTCCTGACGATGGTACTGCCGTCGGGAGTTCGCGACGGCGTGATGTTTCCCGTTCTATCCCTGATGGTGTTCGGCGGAATTGTCCTGGCGCTGGCCTACCGGTTTCGCGACCCGCCACCGGCGGCCGGACGATCTCTGGCGGGGAGGGGCACCAAGGGCGAAGTTTGAGGATGACCCAGACCCACGCAATGCGGCTTCACGTTGCCATCGCGCTTCTCGCCATCGCCAGCTCAGCCTCGGCGCAGCTTCCAACTCGAAGCGGCCCTGTTCCGCACAACGCCGCCCGCGAGCAGGCCCTTCTCGACCAGATCAAGGCGCCGGCGGGATTCACCACGAAGTTGTTTGCCGGACCTCCAGTCGCCATGTATCCGACCTGTCTCACGGCAACTGTGCAGGGTGCCTTGTTTGTCTGCGTCGATCCCAACCTCTCCCTTTCCGCCGACAAGGGGAAAGGGCGCGTGGTCAGGTTGGTGGACGACAACGGCGATGGAGTGGCCGACCGCTACTCCGTCTTTGCCGAGATGGACAGTCCGCGTGGACTGGCGTTCGACGGCAGGACGCTGTTCGTGATGCATCCACCGACGCTTACTGCGTATCGTGACACCACTGGCGACGGAATCGCGGATGTCGCCGAAGACCTGGTCAAGGGACTCGGCTTCGGTCTCGACTTTCGCGGCGCCGACCACGGCACCAACGGGATCACGCTCGGCATTGACGGCTGGATCTACATCGCCGTCGGCGACTATGGGTATGTGAAAGCGGTGGGGAAGGACGGCGCGAGCATTTCGCATCATGGCGGCAGCGTGGTGCGGGTGCGTACTGACGGCACCGGACTCGAGATCTACGCGACGGGCACACGCAACATTTACGACCTCGGTGTTGATCCCTTCCTGCATGTGTTCACTCGTGACAACACGAATGATGGTGACGGCTGGGATACCCGCCTGCATTACATCCCTGCCGGCGCGAACATGGGCTATCCCATGCTCTACATGAACTTCCCCGCCGAGCATATGCCGTCGCTTGC
>JANYCP010000190.1 GCA_025360265.1 Gemmatimonadota bacterium | reverse complement strand
CAGCACCGCTGCCGCGCAGGAGCGGTACACCAAGGGCGACGTGGAGTTCATGCAGGGCATGATTCACCACCACGCCCAGGCACTGGTGATGGCGGCGATGTCTGCATCGCACGGCGCGAGCCAAAGGGTGCAACTCCTCTCGAAGAAAATCTCCCTGTCACAGCGCGATGAGATCGGGATGATGCGGGTGTGGTTGCAGTACCGCCGGCAGGAAGTGCCGGACACTGCACCGCATTCAATGACCATGCCAGGGATGCCTGGCATGGACATGGACAAGATGATGCCAGGAATGCTGAACGTCGAGCAGATGAAAAAGCTCGACCAGGCCCGCGGCGTGGAATTCGACCGACTCTTCCTCACCGGCATGATCGGGCATCACCGCGGCGCGATCAAGATGGTCGCCGACCTGATCAACATGCCGCCGTCCGGACAGGAATCCGAAATCTTCCGTTTCATCACCGACGTCGACGCTGATCAGCGCGCAGAAATCGATGTCATGCAGCAGATGCTCTACAACCTTCCCAGGAGTACCGCTCCATGAAGCTCGACCGTATGCGATTTCTGCTGTGCACCCTGCTCCTTGTGGGTGCGCTCCGTGCTAACGCACAGTTTGTCACTGGAAGCACCACCGATCCGCGCGCCGGGCTCAAGGCGGGCATCTTCGACGCCGCCACGGCATCGAAGGGGATGATGCTGCTGGCGACCCGGCCCCGCGCTGATACCATCATGGCGCTCGCCAAACTGGCCGGGCCGCGATCGTTGTCGTACATCAATTCTGATTTCGTTTTCCGCGGCAACTATCTCTATCAGGGAAACTTCGGCGGATTCCAGATCTGGGACATCAGCAATCCGGCAAGTCCAGTTCGCGTCTCCACCACGCTCTGCACGACCGATCAGGGCGATCCGTCGATCTGGGGCAACCTGCTCTTCATTTCCGACGAAAACACTCGCGGCCGGATGGACTGCTCGTCGGCCGGGATCACCGACCGAATCAGTAAGGACCGTGCGCAGGGCATTCGCATCTTCGACGTCTCGGATCCAGCGCATCCACGACAGGTAACGGTGGTGCAGACCTGCCGCGGCACCCATACGCACACGCTTGTCCCCGATCCCAAGGACAAGAACATTGTCTATATCTGGGGCCAGGGGTCGTCCGGCGAGCGACCGCAGGAAGAGGTCGCCGGTTGCCGCGGCACTCCGTTCGATCCGAAGACCGACGGCGCCGACTCGACCGAACAATTCCGTCGCATCGAAGTCATCAAGGTGCCGCTCGATCATCCGGAAAATTGGAGTCTCGTCAATCGGCCGCACATCTTCGAGGGGATCGGCCCGCGTCCGCCAGCGCACGGCAACGCGCCGGGCGATACCCTCGGTCGCGGCGGTCGTGGCGGTGGGCGAGGCAATGTCGGTGCGCCACCAGCCGGAGCACCGCCAGCAGCGCAGCCGGCCGGTGCGCCGCCTGCTGCTCCAGGTGGACGCGGCGGTCGCGCTGCCGGTGGCCCCAGCCAGTGCCACGATATCACGGTCTATCCGGAGCTGAACCTCGCCGCCGGGGCGTGTGCCAGCTACGGCATCCTGATGGACATCACCGATCCGACGCATCCGAAGACACTGCAGGCGGTCACCGATTCCAACTTCGCGCTCTGGCATTCGGCGACGTTCAGTAATGACGGATCCAAGCTGCTCTTCAGCGATGAATGGGGCGGCGGTACCAGTCCGCGCTGCCGCGACATCGACCCGGTCAACTGGGGCGGCGACGTCGTGTTCGACCTGAAGAACAAGCACCTCACACAGGGCGCCTTCTACAAGATGCCCGCAGCGCAGACGGTTACCGAGAATTGCGTGGCACACAACGGCGGCCTCGTGCCGGTGCCGGGTCGCGACATCCTGGTGCAAGGGTGGTATCAGGGCGGCATCTCCATCGTCGACTTCAGCGATGCCAAGCATCCGTTCGAGATCGCATACTTCGATCGTGGCCCGATCCATCCGGACACGATGTACGTCGGCGGGTCGTGGGGAGCGTACTACTACAACGGTCACGTCTTCTCGTCCGAGATCTATCGCGGTCTCGATATTTTCAACCTGACGCCGACGGATAACCTCACGCAGAATGAAATTGACGCGGCCGCGCTGGTGCACTTCGAACAGCTCAATCCGCAGACCCAGCCGAAGATCGTCTGGCCGGCGGGATTCCCGATTGTGAAGGCGTATCTCGATCAGGTGATTCGCGGCACGGAACTTCCCGCGAAGCGTACGACGGCAATTGCTGCGAGCATTGCGAAGGCCGAAGGGCTTACCGGGGCGAAGCGCCGCAATGCGTTGAATTCGCTCGCGGCGCAACTGACGCGCGACGCCGCGAAGGCGAAGGACAGGAAGCGTGTGACTGCGATGGCCGCGGCGGTGACCGACCTGGCGAAAGCAACAAAGTAGCTTAGCGCTTCTTTCCGATCCCGATTTCCTTCATGAGTTTCTCGATGGCGTCCGGTTCAACGGGCGCCATCGAGCTTATGTTCTCCACTCCCTTCTCGGTCACCAGGAAAACACTCTCGAGGCGGATGTAGACCCGCTCATCGGGAATAGTCATCGCCGGTTCGATCGTGAAGACCATCCCCGGTAGCAGCACTTCGTACGGCAGTGACGCGTCATGCGTCTCCATTCCCACCATATGACCGAGTGAATTGCCGCGCGGCGTGCGGTAACTATCCACCATCCGCTTCGCCGCGTCCTTGATCTTGGGATCGGTGAACGTGAAGTGCGCCATAATCGTGTCCATCTTCTCGGCGGCGGCCTTGCTGATGTCGCGCGGCGCTACGCCGGTCTTCATGGATTGCTCGACTGCCTGGAACAGTCTCAGATAAATGGTGTACATCTCGCGCTGGCGCGGGGTGAACTTTCCGTTTGACGGAAACTCGCGCGTCACGTCCGACTGGTAATACTTGTAGTCGGGCGCGTAGTCGAGGAGCACCATGTCATTGGGCCCGAGCTTGGATGCGGTGCCGTGATAGTGCGGCCAGGCGGCGTTGGTGCCGGTCGATGCGAGCGCGAAGTAGGCTGGACCCTGCGCGTTGGCGTTGCGGAATTCGTAGTCGGCAACGGCCGCGATCTGGTACTCATACATGCCGGGGTGGGCCGAGCGCATTGCTTCCATGATCCCCATCTGGGCGATACGGGCGGCTTCGCGCATCACGGCGATTTCGGCCGGACTCTTGATCATTCGCAGGCCATCGAGGATCGGGTCGAGATCGAGCGTGGGCTTTCCCGACAGCGAATTCAACTTGTCGACCAGTACCTTCTCGCGGCTCGGCCGGCCGTCAAGCGGATCGGTGGCATTGGCGCGATCGAAACCGCTCGACTGCTCCTTGGCGCCGGCGTTGCGCGACTCGAGCCGGAACGGCGCGTAGAACTGGCGACCTTCGGCGGCCAGCCTGGTGAGCAGCGGGATCACCGAATCCTTGGGCTGCACCTGCTCGATTCCCGTGATGCGGCGGGCGTCGTCGCCGGCGACGAGCATAGGGCCTTCGGAATTGGCGAGTCGGTAGGTTGCTGGTAGAATCAGGGTCGACGTGTGGCGCTTGCCGTCGATCACCAGGACGGCCCGCGGCGCTTCGACACCTGAGAGATAGAAGAACTGGGCATTCTGACGAAAGGCGAGATACGCCGGATACTCAGCGGAGCCCTGGATGACGGCGATGCCATCGCCGATCTTTTCCATCACCTTGGTGCGGCGCGCCGCAAATTCTGCCGGCGTGAAGGCATCGGTGAAGCCCTGCATGAATGGCTGCTGCGCGGCGAGCGGGGCGGCAGCGACGACAGTGATGAGGGCGACCAGGTAGCGGCGCATCGGTGACTCCGGATTGGGAATAGGAAAAGAATACCGCGAAATCGACGAGGTACCACATGCTGAAGCGAATCATGGCAGTCGGCCTCCTGATGGCCAGCCCCGCCGCGGCCCAGACCGTGCTCCCCACCTGGTCGCAGCAGATCGCGATCAGGGAAGGGTGGCTCCTCAAGCGCCATCAGATGATCCTGCCGATGATGCGACGCCACGGACTGAACATGTGGATCGTAGTGAATGAGGAATTCCATGACGACCCGCTGACTCAGCTCGTGGCACCACCGCGACCATATACCGGCGGGCGAGACATCTTCGTCTTCGTCGATACTGGCGATTCGTTGCGCAAGATCGCGCTGACCGGCTTCTCCGAAGACAATCTGAAGCGCTTCTTTGAATCCACCGACGAACCTCGCCCGGCAGCCCAGTTTCTCGGCGCACTCTACCAGCAATACCGTCCAGCGAAGATCGGGCTGTCGATCAATGGCGGTCGTGGCGTGCAGCATTCGCTGACCAAGTCGGCGTATGACTTTCTGGTGCGCGCCATGGGCGCCGAGTCGGAATCGCATTTCACCAGCGCGGCTGACTTGATCGAGGAATACCTCGATACCCGGATTCCCGAAGAGTTGCCCTGGTACACAATGCTGGTGTCGCTCACCGATGAGATCACGCGCAAGGCGTTTTCGAATGACGTGATCACACCGGGAAAGACCACGGTTGGTGACGTGCGCAACTGGTTGTATGACGCGATGTGGAAGGCGGGAGTGCGGACGTGGTTCCAGCCAGACCTCCGGGTGCAGCGGCAGGGCGCCATCAACGACTCGTCGCGCGGCTTCCTGGGTGTGGCGCCGGAGAAGACCGTCATCATGCCGGGCGACGTGCTGCACGTGGACTTCGGCATCAGCGCGATGGGGTTTGATACCGACTGGCAGAAGATGGCGTACGTGCTGAAGCCGGGTGAGAAGGATGTTCCGGAAGGGTTGAAGCAAGGGCTGCGTAACACCAATGCGCTGCAGGTGGCAATGATGCAGCACCAGGCGCGTCCGGGAAAGACGACAGTCGAGGTGTACGAAGGGACGATGGCCGAGATGAAGGAGAAGGGAATCGAAGCACGGATCTACTCGCATCCAATAGGCAATCAGGGGCACGGGCTCGGTGCGTCGATCGACTTCAGGTCGGCGAGTCGGACTACGACGACACCGCCGAAGAAGCTCCGGCTGGGCTCATACCTCTCTGTGGAACTGGCCACGACGACAGCGATTCCCGAATGGAACAATCAGAAGATCGTGGTGATGGCAGAGGATGATGCGTATCTGACGGAGAATGGCTGGGTCTTCTTCCGGCCGAATCAGACTGCATGGTACCTGGTGAGGCCCAAGTGAAGCTGGTCTGCGGAACCTTCGCGCTTGTCGTCTGGGCGGCAGCGGCAATGTCGGCGCAGGTCAGCCGCGACAGCGCGGGGATACATATCATCGAGAACGCGCGACCGACCTGGACCGGCGCACAGGCGTTGCATTTGGCGCCGACACCGTCGCTCGTGATCGGTGATCGCGCTGGCGAGCCGTACTTATTGAGCAGGGTGGCAGGTGCGGCGAGGCTATCCGACGGCCGTATCGTGATCGGGGACGGCGCCTCGCTGCAGATTCGTTTCTACGATGCGAAGGGAACGTTCATCAAGGCGGTCGGTCGCAAGGGGGAGGGGCCGGGAGAGTA
>JANYCP010000178.1 GCA_025360265.1 Gemmatimonadota bacterium | reverse complement strand
CCGTACTCCTTGAGCTTTCGGTACAACGTCCGCTCACCGATCCCCAGGACCTGCGCGGCTTTGCGGCGATTCCCCTCGTGCTCCTTGAGTACCGTTTCAATGGCGATCCGCTCGATGTCGGCCATCGTCATCCCTGCGCGGTAGAGCACCACAGGCGCCGGCGCCGGCTCCTCATCCTCGATATCGGGTCCCACCGCCGCGACACGCAATGGCGCCGGAGCATCGGGATCGGTGACTTCGATGACTTGCACTTCCTGGCGCGTCTCATCGATTCGCCGGCGCAAGTCCTCAAGCTGCGACCGCAGTTCCATCAGCGATCGCAGGATGAATTCGAATTCGGCGCCACCAAGTTGCCGATCGACCATCGCCACCTGGCCAATACGCACCGGCAACAATGACCCTGCACCATCCATCACGTCGGCCGGAATGTCGCTGGCGCGAATCTCGTGTTCCGGTGCGAGCACCACCATCGATTCAATGAGATTGCGCAGCTGGCGCACGTTGCCGGGCCAGGGCGCCTGCATGAGCCGCTGCATCGCATCGGTGGCGATGCCCGGGAACTTCCGCTCGTGCTGCGTGGTGAACTCGCGAACGAATCGCTTGATCAGCAACGGCACATCGTCGCGACGCTCGCGCAGCGGCGGCAGATAGATCGACAACACGTTCAATCGATAGAAGAGATCGTCGCGGAATTCACCGCGCGCGACACGATCCTTCAGTGCGCGATTGGTGGCAGCCACGACACGCACATCGACCTTGATCGGTTGCACGCCGCCGACACGGAAAAAACTCCGCGTCTCAAGCACCCGCAGCAACTTGACCTGCACGCTGGTCGGGATCTCGCCGATCTCGTCGAGGAAGATCGTACCCGTGTCGGCCAACTCGAAACGACCGAGCCTGCGCTCGGCCGCTCCAGTGAATGCACCCTTCTCATGGCCGAAAAGTTCGCTCTCCAGCAGGGTTTCCGGCAGGGCAGCGCAATTGACCGCGATGAACGGACGACCACGCCGCGGCGACAAATCGTGAATCGCCTTCGCCACCAGTTCCTTGCCGGTGCCCGATTCGCCCTGGATGAGCACGGTGCTCGACACCGGCGCCATTTGCTCGATCTTGACCAGCACTTCCTGGATCGCCGCACTCTCGCCAAAGATGCCGGTGCGCCGTTGCAACTCGCGGCGCGAGACCATGCGCTGGACGGTGGCAACGAGGTCGTCCATCGGGATCGGTTTGGTGAGAACTTCGGTGGCGGATAGTCGTTGGTCGTTAGTCGTTAGTCGTGATAGATCTGTCGACTCCAGGAGAGCGAGTACGGCGACCTCGTGATCGCGGGCGTAGGCGGCGAGATTCGTGGTCGCCGATTCGTGTACCGCGCCGGAGACGACGAGTAGCGCAGGATGATTGTGGCGAATGGCGGCGCGCGCTTCATCGGCCGATGCGGCCACGACCGATGTCACGCCGAGTGCGCCGAGGGCGCGGTCGAGCGGAACGGCCGTTTCGAGATCGGCGAGGGTGATGACGACTTGTGCCGGCATCGTCAATGCTCCGTGTCGCCGCGCAGCAATGCGGCGACATGTTCAACGAGGGGGGCAAGCACGGCGAGACCATCGGCCACGCCACTGGGCGATCCGGGGAGATTCACAATCAGCGTGCTGCCACGAATGCCAGCGATGCCGCGCGAGAGAATGGCCCGTGGTGTCTTGAGTAAACCCGCGCTGCGCATGGCTTCGGCAAAGCCCGGCGCGTCGCGCTCGATCACGGCACGGGTCGCTTCCGGAGTGACGTCGCGCGGCGCGATGCCGGTGCCGCCGGTGGTCAGGATGAGTGACACCTGATCGGCATCGGCCCATTGCAAGAGCCGCATCACGATCTGATCGGTTTCGTCAGCAACAATTTCGTGCGCGACCAAAGTGTGTTGTTGCTCCTCCGCCCACGCGGCGATGGCGGCACCCGACTTGTCTTCGCGCTGCCCGCGGGCACCGGCGTCCGACACGGTGAGGATCGCGATGCGCACGCTCATGTCAGTGTCCGCGTGACGAACGGCCGCTGGACGACCTTTGCCGACCAGCTGCTCTCACCGGAGTGCATGGTCAGCACGGTGCCCGGCGTATCGGCACTGGTCGGAATTGCAGCCATGCCGATGATCCCGACTCTTGGTGACAATGCGATGGATCGCACTCGATCGACCACGACACCAGCGACACTGACACGCGCGGCCAGCGGCGGCATGTCGTCGCCCGCAACGACAAAGCCAACCAGCCGCTTTAACGCGCCAGTACGACGACGCGCCGCCAGTGCGGTTTCGCCGGGAAATGGGGCGCCCTTCCCTTCGGCGACCAGTCGCTCGAGCCCGGCTTCCACCGGCGTGTCGACCGCGTCGATCTCGGAACCAACCGTCGCAATGCCCCATTCCAGGTGGCTCAGGCGCCATTCCTCTTCGGTGACGAGCACAATGCCGGCGTTGGCGAGAGTGCGCTCGAGCGAATGGCGATCGCGGGCACGACAGTAGAAATCGATACCGTCGGGACCATCGAGTGAGGCGCGTGCAGCGAATACGTCGATGCCTGCAAGCCGACCGCTCACCACATCACCTGGTTCCGTGGGAAATGGTGCCAGCAGCGGCGTGAGCCGAGCCGCGGTGGCGGGGCCCCGTACCGCGACGACACCCATGTCATCGGAGATATCACGCAACCGGACGTTGCCGCGCTTGCGCGAAACAATGTGATCCCAAGCTGCTTCGCGTTGCGCTGCATCGACCAGCAGCATGACGCGCTCGGGGAAGCGATATACCGTGATGCGATCGAGAATTGAGGCATCGTCGCGCAGCAGCAACGAATGGACGTAGTGACCAGGACTGAGTATCGACAGATCGGCGGTGGCAATGCGATTCACATACGCGTGCGCGTCGGCGCCGGCGACCTCGAATTGGCCGAGACCGGTGGCGGGGTAGTAGGCGGCAGAGGAGGTGAGGGCGCGGTACCCACTCGACTCGCGGCTGAGCCGCTCGCTCGGAGTGACGGATGTCAACGCGAGGCGGCCGTCAGGTCGAGCGAGCCCGGCACGGGCGAGTCGAGACCCTTCCCCATCAGCATCGCCATCAGCGCCTTCTGCGCGTGCAAGCGATTCTCCGCTTCATTCCATACCCGCGACCGTGGGCCTTCGAGCACGGCTTCGCTGATTTCTTCGCCGCGGTGAGCGGGCAGGCAGTGCAGCACAATCGCCTTTTTTGCCGCACCGGCGAGCAAGGCATCATCGACGCAATAACCGGCGAACGCCTTGCGGCGCGTTTCGGCTTCTTCTTCCTGTCCCATCGATGCCCAGACATCGGTGTTGATCACATCGGCTCCGGCCACGGCCTCGCGCAGGTCACGAGTAATGACGATTTTCGCCTTCCGTTTGTTTGCCGCGAGCACCGCGCCATCGGGGTCGTAGCCTTCGGGACAGGCGAGGCGCAATTCAAAGCCAAAGAGACCGGCGGCTTCGATCCACGAATTCGCCATGTTGTTGCCATCGCCGATCCATGCCACCACACGGCCATCGAGCGAGCCGAATTCCTCCTGCACCGTGAGCAGATCGGCGAGCAGCTGGCAGGGATGAAGCAGGTCGGTGAGACCATTGATGATCGGGATGCTGGCGAAGTTCGCCAGCTCTTCGACATCGGACTGGGCAAAGGTGCGAATCATGATGCCATTCACATATCGCGAGAGCACCCGCGCCATGTCCTTGATCGGCTCGCCGCGACCGAGCTGGATGTCGCGCGAGGA
>JANYCP010000174.1 GCA_025360265.1 Gemmatimonadota bacterium | reverse complement strand
CATGCCGAAGCCGACTACTTCATCGCCGAACGCGACGGTGAAGTCGTGGGGCGCATCGTGGCAATTCACAATCACCTGCACAACGAGTATCACAAGGACAAGGTCGGGTTCTTCGGCTTCTGGGAGTGCATCAACGATTTCCAGGTGGCCGCCGCCCTCTTCGACACCGCGGGTGCGTGGATCAAGGCCCGCGGCCTCGACACGATGCGCGGCCCGATGTCGTTTTCCGTGAACGATGAATGCGGTCTGCTCGTGCAGGGGTTTGAAGTTCCGAACTCGATCATGATGCCGCACAATCCGCCGTACTACCTGACGCTGATGGAGACGGCTGGCTTCACCAAGGCGAAGGACCTGATCGCCCTGCAGGGTGGCTCGCTGGCGGGGCCGGTGACTCCACCGGAACGGACCGAGCGCGCAGTGAATCTGCTCAAGCAGCGGTACGGCATCACGATTCGCCCGCTCAACATGAAGAAATTTGCTTCCGAAGTGGAACTGGTAAAGAAGCTCTACAACGCCGGGTGGGAAGACAACTGGGGCTTCATCCCAATGACCGATGCGGAGATTGATGTGCTCGCCGCCGCGTTCAAGCCAGTCGTCATCCCGGAGCTGGTGCCGTTTGTCGAGAAGGATGGCGTGCCGATCGCATTCGGCTTGGCGCTTCCCGACCTCAACGAAGCGCTGAGGACCAATCGCAACGGCCGGATGTTCCCGGCGTCACTGACGATGCTCTACAAGATCAAGATGAAGAAGCTGACACGCTCGCGTGTACTGCTTCTCGGCGTGCTCCCCGAATGGCGCGGCAAGGGTATCGACTCCGCGCTGTACCACTGGATCTGGAGCAAGGCCGCGGCGCGAGGCATTGGCTGGGGTGAAGCGAGCTGGCTCCTCGAGGACAACGCGGGCATCATCCAGAGTCTCGGCAAGGCCGGATTCACACCGTACCAGACGTTCCGCGTGCTCGACCGACCGACATGAACGTGTTGGTCACCGGAGCGACTGGCCTGGTGGGCGGTCACCTGATTGACCGGTTGATCGAGCGCGGTGACACCGTCACCGCGCTCGTTCGTTCACCGGAACGCGCGGCACCTCTGGCAACCCGTGGTGTGAGCCTCGTCGCGGGGGACCTTGGCGACACCGCCGCGATTGGCGCTGCGGTCCGCGGACAGGACGTCGTCTTTCATTCCGCCGCCAAACTCGGTGCCCGGACTGAATCCGAGTTGATGGAACCCAATCGCGAGGGCACCCGCCGAATTGCGACCGCCTGCGCGGCGCAACCGAATCCGCCGCGCCTGGTGCTGGTGTCATCGATGGCGGCCGGTGGCCCCTCACGGCACGGTGCGCCGAAAACGGTCGCAGGCGATGATCACCCAGTAACGATGTATGGTCGCAGCAAGCTCGCAGCAGAGCAGGTACTGCCGTCGCTGTCACTCCCGTGGACAATTCTCCGGCCGCCAACCGTCTATGGGCCGAGGGACCGCGACAATCTCCTGCCGTTCTTCAAGACAGCGGGGTTCGGCATCGCACCGATGCTCGGCGATGGTTCCATGGAGCTGTCAGTCATTCACCTGGCCGATCTCGCCGACGCGCTCGTCGTCGCAGGCACCGCGCCAGATGTTATCGGCAAGGTGTTCTACGTCAATCATCCCGACGTCGTATCGGCTGCCGACTTGTTGCGCGCCATTGCGCGCGCGCTGCATCGCGACGTGATCCCACTGCCCATTCCGCGGTGGGCCGTGCGTGGCGCGCTGACACTGACCGGCGCCTGGGCAGAACTCTTTCACCAGTCGTCCATCCTGCATCCGGACAAGGTGAATGAGTTTTTTCAGGAAGCGTGGACCGCCGACCCGGGACCGTTCATGGCAGCAACTGGTTGGCGGCCGAAGTTCAATCTCGAGGATGGTCTGGCGGATACCGCAGCGTGGTATCGCAGCAACGGGTGGGTTTGACGAGGTACGACAACGCTCCTCGTCCTAAACGCCGTGAGGGACCTCCAGTGTCTCCGAACCACGGAGTCTGAAGGTCCCTCGCGCTGCTCAGGACGAGGCCGTCGCGCCCTCGTCTCTCGGTTACTGAACCGTGATCGATCCCTTCATTCCCATCGCGAGATGCGGAATGCAGTAGATCTTGTACTTGCCAGCCGGAGCGCCGGCGAACGACACCGACACCGAGCTGCCATCGCTGATCATCTCGGTCGACATATCCTGCGGCCCACCCTTGACGGCGGCGGTCAGGAAGGCAGCGGCGCCCGGCGGGATGCTGTCCTTGTCGAACGCGACGTCATGGGCCGAGCCCGTGACGCCCTTGAAGACCACCACATCCCCGGCCTTGATTATGACATTTTCCGGAACGAACTTGAATGTGTTCGCGGCCGTCCCCGTCACCATCTCGATCGTCACGGTGTTGCCAGTGCCGGCGGCCGCCGGCGGTGTCGCTGCGGCAGTTGACGGCGCTTCCGCCTTCGGAGCCCCATCCTTGCTTCCGCCGCAGGCTGCTACGAACAGGGCCGCGCCGGCCACCATCGCTGAAAAACGCATGCTGAATTTGCCTCACATCCGATTGTTGGTCGCGCGACTGCCCCCTGGCAGCTGCGTCGTACATCGCCCCTATGGGCCGGGGACAACATAATGAAATGGCGCCCTCCTCCGCTACCTTCCCTCCGCGCGCAGACCCCCACTTTGTCCCTGGAGTCCATTTGGCCCCCCCTCCGTGTCGCCGCCTTGGGCGACATTGCCGCACGCTGGACGTAACCCTCCGGGTTGCTGCGATCGAAGGTGACGAAGACCACGATGCCACCTGGCTCCTCGGACACACTGAGCGAATCGACTTCAGGCGCCCTTACGAGCACGACGGCGAGCTGTGGTGCGACGCCAGTATCCATGTTCCCTGCCGCTATCTTGCCGACACGGACCGTGGCGTCTCTTGCACCGCGCATGGATTCTCCGGCAAGGTCGCCCTAGTGAAGCACACACCAGCTCCGCGCCGGCTCGGCGGCGATCGATTCATCATCGCGGAAGAGCGTCGCCTGATCGCCCGCAAGCTTGCCCCGCCAGCGGCTCCGCGCCGGTCGCTGCCGATCGCAACGATGACCAACCCGTGCGCAGCGGCCAAGTGCACCACATCGGATCACAAACGCGGCGACGCATGCTGCCGCGACGTTCAGGTCGACATCCTCTGCTCCAAAAAGCAGACGAAACTGGAATCGCTGATCCGCAGTCGGAAGTCGCCGTATCTCTGCAAGGTCGAGCGCGAGGAAGACCATGCGGTGGTCGTGGAGATGATCTCGGCCTGCGGCTTCCTGAAACAGGGTGTCGGTTGCGACCTCCATGGCCGCAGCCGGGCCGATGGCCGCCCGGCAAAGCCGCTGATGTGCTCGCACTGGCCGGACAAACGGACCGGACTGCACCCCGGATGTGCCTTCAAGAGCCGAAAAGTGCCCCTGTAACCCATTGTATTTGAATACCTTACAAAATTCTGTGTACCTTGCAGGCAGTCACTCGTCCCCAAGACGAGTACCTGGACCCGGAGATCGGCATGGCGTTCGACATCGACGGCCTGTACCGTACCACATATGACAGCGTCGTTCGCTTCCTGTACCGGAAAGTTTGGGACGCTGATCGCGCTGAAGATCTCGCGCAGGAAGTCTTCATGCGGGCACTGGCTCACGAACCCGAAAAACCGCGTTCATGGGTTTTCGCCGTTGCCGCAAACATTGCGCGCGACGAAGCTCGTTCGGCCATCCGGAAGCGCAAGCACCTGGTCCTGATGACCCATGAACCGATGGTGGCTCCGTCGCCGAACGATGACGTGGCCGAAACTATGGATCACGCCGAGCAGGAAGCCGAGGTCAAGCGCGCACTGGAGATGCTGTCGCCGCGCGACCGCGACGTGCTTTTGCTGTGGGATGCTGGGTTGTCCTATCCGGAAATCGCCGAGCAGACGCACCTTGCCCTCGGAGCGGTGGGCACCACTTTGGCGCGGGCGCGCAAGCGTCTGGTGGAAGCGCACGATAGCATGGAGGCAGATCGTGGCGAACAGCGCCGCACGACCGCACGTTCCTGAGGAGGAACTCCACGCGTACTGCGACGGTGAGCTTTCACCGGCGCAGCGCGTCGAGATCGCCGAGCACCTGCTCGGCTGCCTGATCTGTCGCTCGCAGCACGCCATGGTAGAAGCAGTTCGTTTGCGCTCCGCGAGCCTTCTCGCGATCGCCGTGCCGGCACAGATTCGTCGCGGCAAGGTCCCTGCGCCGCCCGTCGTCGCGCCACGCCGACGGTGGTTCGGCATTGCTGTTGGCACGGCCGCCGCCCTCATTGGGGCCGTCGTCTGGTCGCAGCTTGCTCCGTCCAGCGCTGGCCCCAGCGGAGCACAGCTGGCGAATACCCTTGGCGTGTCGAACCTCTTCGGACTCCGCCCAACGACCGTTGATAGCGCCGCTGGCAATCGTAGCCGACAGTTGGAAATGATGACCCGCACGATCGTGCCACCGCAAATGAAGTCACTCGCCGATTTCGCCCGGGTGTCCTCGGCACAAACCGCGGTAATCCCAGCCGAGGTTGATCCGGTCTTCACCAGTGACTGGACACCTGCTGCCTACGAGGATGCGATCAAGGTGGGCAACGGATCGTTGGCGCGGGTCGATGGCGTGCCGGTTGCGAACGTCCGGATTCACCCCAGTGCGATTGGTGGGCGGCCGACATTCATGGTGCGGCAGCAACTGCCCGACGGTCGGACAGTCTGGGTATTCGAAGGCCTTGAGCCGGACATTGCGCCCGTCAACCAGGTGCTTCTCGCGAGTGGCATCACGATAAGCATGGTGACCCGGACGCACCCGGAATATGTCGGTGCTGGCGTGGACGCTCGGATCTCCACGCGCATGGTCACTGTGGTGGGCTACCTGTCGGTGGACTCGCTGAACGCGCTCGTATCACGGCTGACTCTGCGGTAAGGGCGCAGCATGCTGCCCCTACCGCTCCGCCCCTACCGCGCGACCACGGTGTCCGGCCCCGAAATCCGCTGGACGTGACAACCGCCTGCTGAACCAAACTGATACCACGCGCCGAAGGTCTTGCCGCCCCCAACTCCTGCCACGCGAACGGAATCGCCCGCCGAGAGTACCTCGCTCAGGTTGCTGTCACTGAATATCGTCGCGGTACCGGTCGGATAGCCCTGCTGCGCAATCACAAGCACCTTGCCAGTTCGCAGCACAGTGTCGGTCACCATCCAGGCAGCAGAAAACAACGCCCCCGTGGTGTCCACCACGGAGGCGCTTTGGTAGCTGAAGATGGTCGTGCAGACTGTCGTGCTGCTACCCGCACCGCAGCCGAGGGCAGCGAGGAGCAGCGACGGGGTGATCAGCCTCAGTGGCCGCTCGCTTCCTTCTCGAGGGTGATCATCGCCAGCCTGGGCGACACCATCGGAAAACGCTGTGCGAAGACCGCGTAGCAGAAGAAGAACAATCCACCGAACAGCAGAATTGGCCCGAGTTCAGGCAAGCCGAACACCGGACCCGCCTCAAGCGTCACCGACGGCGTCACCATCAGGTAGCGCTCCAGCCAGAGTGCGCAGAGCGAAATCGTGGCGATCACGCCCAAGGTGAACGGCGCCTTCTTGGGGGCCACGCCGAGCAATCCGGCGAAGGGAATGATGAACACGCCGGCGCCCACCGCGGCGCCAACCGGCCGCCATGGGCCCCAGAGCCGCGCGAACACGAACCCGGTTTCTTCGGGCAGATTGCCGTACCAGATCACCAGGAACTGGGCCCACATCAGGTACGTCCAGAACACGGTGAAACCGAAGCAAAGCTTGCCGAGGTCGTGGCGCTGCTTGGCCGAGATGAATTCATCGAGGTTGGCCGCCTTGCGGGCATGGAGCATGAGCAGCGCTTGCAGCATAAGCGCCGCCAGCCACGCGCCCATGAAATACCAGGCGCCGAGCAAGTTGGAGAACCAGTGCGGCTGCAGCGCCATGATGCCGTCGAACGCGACGATCGTCATCACAAAGGCGTACAACGGCGCGAAGATCGCTGCCGACACAAAGAGGCGCTTGTGATTTGCCTCCTCATCGTACCCAGCCAGCATCCGGTCAAACCGGTTGCGCCGCGCGCCAGTGACCTTGGCCTTCACCATCTCCAAATCGGGCAGGATATCGCTCTTGATCATCCGGATGCCGAGTGCGTACAGCACCGCCAGTGCACCGAACTCCCGGACAAACATCCACGAGTGCGAGAGCCAGCGCGCCTTGCCCGGTGACACCGAGCCAAGCGCGGCAACCATGTTTCCGTAGATGTCATCGTAGCCAACCGTCTGGATCAGCAGCAGACCGACGAGCGATACGGGAATGAAAAACACCGTCGCCTGTGAGAGCCTGATGATCACACCAGACCACTTCGCGCCAACCAACTTGTGCACCGACGTAATCGCAATCGATCCGCCGGTGACGCCGGTCCAGAACAACCAGTTGACCTGGAAGGCGTGCCAGGCGCGGTGATGCGCGCCCATCGTCATCACGGACATCACGAAAAGTGCGCCGCCAACTACCGCGAGCAGCAGGCCACCGACAAAGAACGATCGATAATTCGTGTTTACGCTGCTCTGCACCAACCGGGTGCGGACTGCTTCAGCATCGAACGACATCAGCGTGCCCCCTTCTTGGCCACCGGGGTCACCGCGGGTGCCGGGGCGTCCGCCTGTAGCTTGCGCACGTAGTCGACCGCGGCCCAGCGCTCGTCCTGGCGAACAATCTTGTCACCGTATTGCGGCATGCGCCCTCGTCCGTAGCGGAGCATGCTGTACAGGAACCCGTCGGAGTACCCGCGCGCTTGAGCAGTAAGCAGCGACGGTGCGAGCATTTCCTTTACCGCAGCATCGGCTGACCCGGTGCCCGCCACGCCATGGCACACGGCACAGTAGGTGTTGTAGACGTCTTCACCACTCCGCGAATCCGGCCGCGTGGCGACATGGCCGTGCGCAAGTTTCTTCGCGACGGTGGTGTCGAAGTTGAATTCCATCTTGAACGGATCACCCATACGCCAGTCAGCTTCGCCACCACCAACGGGGACAGCACCAGCTGGCACCACGCGGGGCACGCCACCCTGGTAGGGCTGGACTGCCTTGGACACCAGCATGTGGTCAAACCAGCTGATGCGGTGCATCAAGTCATCAGGAGACGGCACGTCATTGTAGTACCAGTTGCAGCCGCCGAGTCCGAGGAGTGCCGCGGCGAGCAAGACGTTACGCGTCACGGGACACCTCCACCGAACCATACTGGGTCATCAATGTCTCCACTCCGACGATCTGGTCGGCGCGGCACGGCACGAATACACCGATTCGGTCGTCGCTGAAGCGCGGATCGTACGGTCGCCCCTTGAGCGATTTCATCATCGAAAGAATGATGATGCCGGCCACGGTCGAGAGCGCGCCAATGAGGATCGTCAACTCGAATCCGATCACGACATACGGCGGTATCGCAGCGATTGGCTTGCCACCCACCAGCAACGGCCAGTCGCGCGACATCCAGATCGCCACACCAAATCCTGCCGCGCAACCGGTGAGGCCGCCGATGAGCGTGAAGAGCCGTACCGGCGACACCGGGTCACCAATGGCAGCTTCCAGCTCGTGATTGGGTGCCGCCGAGTAGACGGTGAGGTCCTTGTGACCGGTGGCCTTGAGCTCACGAATCGCGTCACACGCGGCGTCGATGTGATCGAACGATCCCAGGACACCCGACATCGAGGTCGCCATTAGTGACCCCCTGCCGCAGCACGACGACGCGGCATCGGGATCATTTCCTTGATCTCCTGAATCGCTACAATCGGGAAATTCTTGTAGAAGAGCGTGAACCAGAGCCCGAACCAGCCGAACGATCCGGCGAGGATGCACCAGTCGGCCCAGGTCGGGTTGATGGTACCCCATGCGTACGGGACGTAGTCATTGGACAGCGAGGACACCACGATCACGTACCGCTCGAACCACATCCCGATATTGATGAAAATCGAGATGACGAACAGCGACGTGAGATTGGTGCGAATCTTCCGAAACCAGAGCAACTGCGACACGAACGCATTGCAGATGATCATCGACCAGCCAGCCCACCAGTTCGGTCCGAACGCGCGGCGCCAGAAGGTCACCTGCTCATACGGCGAGCCCGAGTACCAGGCGACGAAGTACTCCATCGCGTAGGCATAGAAGAGGATCGACCCAGTCAGCAGAGTGAGCTTGGCTAGGTTATCAAAGTGGTACTCGGTGATCATGTGCTCAATCCGCAGCATCTTGCGCAGCGGGATGATCAGCGTGAGCACCATGCCGACACCAGAATAAATTGCGCCCGCCACGAAATACGGTGCGAAGATCGTCCCGTGCCAGCCCGGCACGATCGACATGGCGAAATCCCACGAAACGACCGAGTGGACCGAGAGCACCAGCGGCGTGCAGAGTGCCGCGAGATACAGGTATGCCCTGCTGTAGTGACGCCACTGTGAGTCGGCACCGGTCCAGCCGAGCGACAGCATGCCGTACAACTTCTTCTTCCAGCCGCTCACGTGGTCCCGCACCGCGGCGATATCCGGCACGAGGCCGACCATCAGAAACGTCGACGACACGGTGAGGTAGGTCGAGATCGCGAAGACGTCCCAGAGCAGCGGCGACTTGAAGTTGGGCCAGAGGAAGCGCTGGTTGGGATAGGGCAGCAACCAGTAGAAGAGCCACTGGCGACCGATGTGAATGATCGGGAAGAGTGCCGCGGTCATGACGGCAAACACCGTCATCGCCTCAGTGGACCGGTACACTGCCGTACGCCAGCGCGACCGGAACAGGAAAAGAATCGCGGAGATCAGCGTGCCGGCGTGGCCGATACCGACCCAGAAGACGAAGGTCGTGATGTACACCGACCACATGATCGGTGGCGCGTAGCCGGCGAGACCGATACCGTACTTGAGCAGTGCACCGAGCGTGACAAAGAGCACAAGGGTGAGGAACGCCATCGTACCGGCGAGGATGTAGTATCCCCGCGTCGGCTTCTCGGTAATCGTCCGGACAACGTCACGGGTGACTTCCGCGTGGGTCTGCGTCGGGACGCTGGGGTCGTGAGCAATCACGGCCATCCTAGTGCTCCTCCTCGCCGTGGAACGCCGCGGTCTCGATGTTGATCACCTTGGCGAGGTACGTCACCGCTGGGGAGACGTTGGTTTCTTCGAGCATCCGGTAACCGCGGTGATTCTGCTTCCACTTCACCACCTCGGCTGCCTTGTCCTTGACGTTGCCGAACTTCAGAGCGCCCGATGGACATGATTGCGCACATGCCGTCACGACGTCTCCATCACGCACTTCACGATTCTCCAGTCGCGCCGTATGCTGCGCGCCACGAATCCGCTGGATGCAGAAGGTGCATTTTTCCATCACGCCGCGCACACGGGTGACGACATCGGGATTGAGCTGGAGGTTGAGCGGCTCCGGCCACGCCGTCTCGTTGTACTTGAGCCAGTTGAAGTAGCGCACCTTGAACGGGCAGTTGTTGCTGCAGTAGCGCGTGCCGACACAACGATTGTAGACCTGACCGTTGAGTCCATCCGGCGTGTGATACGCGGCGTACACCGGACAGACCGGCTCGCACGGCGCGTTGTCGCAGTGCTGGCACATGACTGGCGAGAAGCGAGCTTGGAGCGGCTCGTCACCCGTGCCCCCTTCCCAGTAGCGCTCAATGCGCAGCCAGCTCATCTCGCGGCGACGGAAGACCTGGTCCTCACCAACCGTGGGAATGTTGTTCTCGGCATAGCATGCGGTCACGCAGGCGGAACAGCCGGTGCACCGCGACAGGTCGACCGCCAGCCCCCACTTGGGGTGGGCATTGGCGTAGTCTCCCTGCTGGCTCGCCTCGATCTGCGCCTCATGCCATCCCTCAAGCGCCGTCTTCTCGAGCTCGGTGTTCTTTTCCTCCGTCGGGAGCCCGGCTGCCTTGTACGACTCTTCCGGAGTCATACCCTTGGCAGCGTATGCCACCGGCATGGACTGAATGATGCCGCGACCGAGCTGACGGGGATTCCCGTCGACGCGCGCCGTCTTGTGGTAGTCGCCGGTGCGTGCCACCGACACACGGGTACCGACGTAGGGCAGGAAGCCCTGACCATCGCCGGCGCCAAGCAGGTCGAGCGCATTGGCGCCACGATCCTTGGCGTAGCGGCCGTATTCTGTGTGGCCGAGTCCGAGTGGCATCGCAATCACATCGGGCCGCACACCAGCGTACACATACACCTGCGCGCGAAGCTTGCCGTGCGGCGAACTGAGTTCAACGATTTCGCCCTCACGGACATCGAGCTTCGCCGCGGTGTCGGGATGAATCTCGACCCACGACTGCCAGGTGATCTTGGTGATGGGATCGGGATTCTCGAGCAGCCACGGCTTGTTCGTGCCCCGGCCATCGTGATACTGCATTGAGGGATACGGCATGAAGATGTAGTCGCCGGTGCCGTCGAACGTCGGCTTGGTGAATCCCGGCGTCACCGCCGCAAGCTTTGGCGATTCGGCGGTCGACGGCGCGAATACGCCGCCACGCCCGAGCGCTTCGCGCCAGGCCGTTGCAAAATCGGCCCCCTTCAGATTCTTCTGCCATTCACCCTTGAGATGATCCTCGAACGACGCGGCGTTGAATGACGCGACTGCACCACCCACGGCCTTGGAGACTTTGAGCAGGACGTCACCGGTGTGCATGCCGGCGCGCACCGGTTCAATCACCGGCTGCATCATGCCGGTGATGCCATTGCGTGGGGCCAGATCATCCCACCGCTCGAGCGAGTGAAGGTTGGGAATGATGAGGTCGCACGCCGCCGCCGTTTCATCGAGCACGGCCGCAGTGGACACCTTGAAGGGCACCTTGGCGAACGCCTCGACAAACTTGCCGCTCTTCGGCAGCGAGTAGAGTGGGTTCGCGTCGTGCACCAGGACCACCTGGAACTCACCCTTGCCCATGCGATCAAAGAGTCCCTGGATCCCGGCATACCCTTCGCTCATTGCTGGTGCGCTGCCAAAGCGAACCGTCTTGCCGA
>JANYCP010000141.1 GCA_025360265.1 Gemmatimonadota bacterium | reverse complement strand
GGCGCGAGTGCCATTGGTGTGCCCGGATGCCCGGATTCCGCGGCCTGAACCGCGTCCATGGAGAGAACGCGAATGGAGTTGATCACCTGCCAGGCGGCGTTGGTGTCGATCGGGGCGGTGGTCGTCACGGGGCTCGGGCGGTTGTTGGTGTTGGTGGGGCCGGAATGGGAAGGAAGATAATGCACGACCGCGACGAGATGGCGGTATTTTCCGGAATGCTCCCGACCCCGCCGCTACGATATTCCGTCCTTCTTCTCCTTGTCGCCGCATGCAGCAACCAGTCCGGGGGTGGTGCTCCTCGCATCGAGCGAATCGCGCGTGGCGACACCACCGTTGTCCGAACCACTGGCGAAGGCGAGTGGGGCCCGATTCGCGACGCAGTGGAGCAACTTCGCGGCACGAAAGACGGTGCGGCGACGGCCTTGGGTGAGGTCAATTCCGCCATCGCGTTGCCCAGTGGCGGGGCGCTGCTGTTCGATGCGAAGGCGCCGAATGGCCCGACGCTCGAGCTGTTCGACTCAAACGGCCGGTACGTGACCGCGATCGGGCGCCAAGGTGGTGGGCCCGGAGAGTTTCGGGCGGAGCGCCTGGTTTCGCTGGCTGCCAACCCGGATGGCACCATCCTGGTTCTCGATGCTCCCAATCATCGGATTGATCGTTACGCTCCGGACGGCAGGGCGAAGAGGTCGATCCCGATTGGCGACGCGGCGGCGAATGGCGGACCGGAGTTCTTGCGAGCGGGTGCGGGCGGATCGGCGTATGTCTGGTCGTACGTGGTTCGCGACCGCGGGCTGCAACCAGCCGCAATGACCGGATACTTCCACTACGACTCCACCGGAAAGGTGCTCGACACTATTCCGCCGCAGCAGCTCTGGTTTCCGCCGCCACCGCGGCCAAAATACGCCGCAGCAGATCAGTGGTCGGCGCTCAACGATGGTCGAGTAATCATGTCGCGAACCGACCTGGTAGGATTTCTCATCAAGACCGTGCATGGCGACACGCCTCCCTATTTCGTTGAACTGAGCGTGCCAACCGCCGTGATCGGGCCGGATGAGCGCAAGGAAATTCAGACGATGACGGATTTCTGGGATGGCCAGGTGCTGGCGCACGACAAGGTCGCGGTGCAGCATGAGCCGGTGCCCAATCACAAACCAGCGATCCGGGAGCTGATGCTCGACGGCGATGGCAGGGTCTGGGTACAGCGGAATGTCGAGTCGGTTCCGGTCCCGCCGCATCCCGCCCCCGGCGCATCGCACCTTGCGCAGACCTTCGATCAGCCGACGGTCTGGAGCGCATTTCGCACCGACGGTCGCTATCTCGGCGACGTGCGCTTTCCGATCGGGGTCAGGGTGATCGGCGTCGTTCGAGATGTGGCGTGGGCGCTCCTATTCGACACAAGCAATCAGCAACGCTTGGTCAAGTACCGGATTCTGGGCGTGAGCGGAAAATGAATGCACGTGTCGTCGCGTTTCTCCGAGCGATCAATGTGGGCGGACGCGTCGTGACGATGGCGGAGCTACGTGATCATTTCGCGGACTTCGGATTCCGGGACGTTGAGACATTCATCGCCAGCGGCAACGTGGTATTTACCTCGAAGGCGGCGGCTGCAACGCTGCAGACGCGAATCGAGAAAGGATTGAAGCAGTCCCTGGGGTATGAGGTTGCCACCTTTGTGCGGAGCGATGACGAGTTGGTGGCGATTACGAAGTACCAGGCGTTTTCCGAAGCACAGCTGGCGAACGCCAGGACGAACGTGGTGGGACTGATTGCCGAACCGCTATCGGTGGCGGCAAGGAAGGCATTGATGGCGCTGCAGAACAACGACGACACCTTTCATGTCCACGGACGCGAGATCTACTGGATCAGTCTCAACGGCCAGAGCGATTCGACCTTCTCCAATGTGCAGCTCGAACGGACGATCAAGATGCGGACCACATTTCGCGGGATGAATACCATGGTGCGATTGGTTGCGAAGTTTGGTTTCTAGAGCAGTCCATCTTGGAGGATTCGTGAGCCAGCCCGTCGTCCCCGCCTCGAAGCCATCCTGGCCACTGTTCCTGGTGGCAGCGCTGTCATTTGTACCGGTGTTCGGCGTCTTCTTCGGTGGTGCCGGTGCGACGTGGGGTTTTGTGTCGAGTCGACGGAAGGCCGTGCTGGCGGCGATGATCGCCATGGCTGGTGCACTCGCCAACATGGTGTTCATTGTCGTGGCGGGTGTCCGCTCGGCATCGTCCGACAAGAGCAGTCCGGTTTCCCAGGCCTTCGCGCAGCATGAGCTTCTGGCTATCGTCGTGGCCGCTGACAAATATCACGACGAAGAGCACGCCTATCCGCCGTCGCTCGATGCGCTCCGACGCAAGCAAGGTCCGCTGCGTCCGTTGCCAATGCTCGACCAGACGGCCGGCGCGTTCAGTTTCCGCTTCTTCCAGTACAAGCTGGCCGCCGATGGCGAGAGCTTCGATGTATTTGGTGTAGGACCCGACAAGAAACCCGGCACGGCCGATGACGTGCGACCGGTGCTGCCGGACACCATGCAGGCGCACAGTGGGTACAAGCCGGCCGCGACGGGAGTGAAACAGTGATCGACCTGCATCCGGTGACGCTCGAACGCGATGGGATCCGGCTCGAGCCGATGACAACCGCGCATGCTGATGGCGTCGCGGCGGCGGCCGCCGATGGTGAGCTCTGGAACCTCTGGTACACGTCGGTACCCGAGCCGGCCGGGGTTGCGAAGTACATCGCGGACGCACTTGCGGGGCAGCAGAACGGCACCATGCTCCCTTGGGTCGTTCGCGACCTGTCGAGTGGTATCATCATCGGCAGCACACGCTATCACGACATCATGGTGGCATCCGATCGCGTCGAGATCGGCTACACCTGGTACGGCGCAAGCTGGCAACGCACCCGCGTCAACACGGTGTGCAAGCTGCTGCTCTTTTCCCATGCGTTCGACACCATCAGGTGCAAGGTCGTCGGGCTTCGCACTGACAACTTCAACTTCGCGTCGCAGCGGGCGATTGAAGCGCTAGGTGCCAAGAAGGACGGCGTCATTCGCCATCACATGACACGGCGAGACGGTACCACGCGCGACACCGTGATCTACAGTGTGCTCGCGACGGAGTGGCGCGATGTCGGGCGTCATTTGGAGTTGCGGTTGGCGCGCCGCCGAGCGCCGGGACCATCGTGAGCCGACCGAAAAGAGTCGGCATCCTCACCGCTGGCGGTCTTGCGCCTTGCCTCTCGTCGGCGATCGGCGCGTTGATTGAGCGCTACTCCACGATCGCGCCCGACATCGAGATCACCTGCTACGTCAACGGATACGCCGGATTGCTCAAGGGGGATCGGCTCGAGGTGACGCCCGCGGTGTGCGCCGGCGCGCATCTGTTGCACCATTTCGGTGGCTCGCCAATTGGCAACAGCCGCGTCAAGCTCGCGAACGCTGCCGACTGTCTGAAGCGCGGCCTGATCAAGGACGGCGAAGATCCGCGACAGGTTGCCGCGGATCGTCTCGTGAATGATGGTGTCGACGTGCTCCACACCATTGGCGGGGACGACACCAACATCGCGGCGGCGGATCTCGCGGGATTTCTCGCCAGCCACGACTATCGCCTCACCGTGATCGGGCTGCCCAAGACCGTAGACAACGATGTCTACCCGATTCGGCAAAGCCTCGGCGCGGCGACCGCCGCGGAGCAGGGCGCAGTGTTCTTTGAAAACGTCGTGGCAGAGCATAGCGCCAACCCGCGCATGCTGATCGTGCACGAAGTAATGGGGCGTGGTTGCGGCTGGCTTACTGCTGCCACGGCGCGCGCCTATCGAGGGCGTCTCGACCACAAGCAATTTTTGCCGTCGATCGGCGTGTCGCGCGCTCGCCATGAAGTGCACGGTGTGTATCTCCCGGAAATGCCGATCGACCTCCGGGCAGAGGCCGTCCGACTGCGCGCCGTCATGGACACGCATGGCTGCGTCAATATCTTCGTGTCCGAAGGTGCCGGCGTCGAGAGCATCGTACGCGAAATGGAATCCCACCACGAGACAGTTACTCGGGATGCTTTTGGTCACGTGAAACTCGACACGATCAACCCCGGAGCATGGTTCGCCAAGCAATTCGCCGCGATGATCGGGGCCGAGAAGGTGTTGGTCCAGAAAAGCGGTTACTTCGCGCGTTCTGCGGCGGCCAACACCGAGGACCTCGAGCTGATCCGTCGCTGTGCCAACCTGGCTGTCGACTCCGCGCTGGCTGGCGTATCGGGAGTCGCCGGTGAGGATGAGGAGCGCGACGGGGAGTTGCGCATCATCGAATTTGGCCGTATCAAAGGCGGCAAGTCGTTCCCGCTGGAGACCCCGTGGTTCCTGCAGCTGCTCGATGAGATCGGGCAGCGTTGACCTGACTCACACCAGGAGAATGTGATGGTTGCTCTACCCGATTTGCTCGTTCCGATCGTCCTGTCTGCCGTCCTCGTGTTCATTGCGAGCATGCTGGTGCACATGGTGCTGCCGTTCCATCGCAGTGACTATCCGAAGGTGCCGAACGAGGACAAGGTGATGGACGCACTGCGCGCGCTGGCGATTCCACCAGGTGACTACATGGTGCCCAAAGCGAACGACATGGCGCACATGAAGTCGCCGGAGTTTCAAGCAAGGTTCGAGAAGGGGCCAGTGGTCATGATGACCGTGATGCCCGGCGGCCCGATGCGGATGGGACCTCAGCTCTTCCAGTGGTTCGTCTACTCGCTGGTTGTCAGCCTGTTCGCCGCGTATGTCGGCGGCCACACATTGAAGGCCGGCACGTCGTATCTCGAAGTGTTTCGTGTCGTGGGCGCCGTGTCGTTCTGCAGCTATGCCATGGCATACTGGCCGATGTCGATCTGGTTCAAGCGGGCATGGCGCGTCACGCTCACCCAGACACTCGATGCGTTGATCTATGCCTGCCTGACGGCTGGCGCGTTCGGTTGGCGCTGGCCCAAGTAGCCTGCGATCATGATCCTCTTTGCCATGATGCTGCAGGGAACCCCGGTTCCGGCGCCCCAGCGCGGCGTCCCGGATCCCGGCGTGATCGCCACCTCACAGAAGATCACGCCTGCCGGTGCGCAGTCTGTGTTTCAGGGCAAGGTGACCGGCGTTCGGTTCGGCAATAACGCCAGCGAGCTCTGGGTCGCCGTGCCGGGTGCAGTGTACCGGATGGGGTGGGCCGATAATCGCGTTCTTGCGCGCGTACCCGTGAGCGGGCGCACCGGGATCTATGGCCTGGCACTCGATGGCGTCACCGGGCGGATGCTGATTTCATCGGTCGGGCGATTGGCCGCCGGCACGCCCAAGGTGAGTGCGGCCACCAATGCGACGGGCAGCGGCATCGCTCAACTCGGCGTGATTGGTCGCGATTCACTGCGCACCTTCGGCGGTTACGGTCACGACATGGCGGGGTCGCCTGCCGCTGCACGAACTGCCAATCGCAGTGGCCATCGTGTCGCGGTGATGCCACTGACCACGGACGATCAACTGATCGTGATCGATGCCGACAGCGGCACGTTATTGCATTCGGTGAAGCTCGGTGTCGCACCGCTCGGGGCAGTCGTGTCGGCCGACGGGTCGGTCGCCTGGGTCACCGAACTGGCGGGACGACAGGCTGCAGTGGGCGATCGCGTCGAGAAGCAATGCTGCGAGGCGCGGGCCGGAACCGTGCGCGTTGACCAACGCGGAATCGCCGAGCCCGGTTCGGTCGCTCGTATCGATCTCATTAGTGGAACCGTCTCGGCCCGCGTGACGGTCGGCCGTCATCCCACCGCCATTGTCTGGGATGAAGCCCGCGCCCGCGCCTACGTGGCCGACGGCAACAATGACAACGTCGCGGTGATTGATACTCGACGCGATTCACTGCTTGGCGTCATTGCGATTACTCCGTTCCGGACGCGAGCGGTCGGTCTGGCACCCACTGCGCTGGCGCTCGCACCCGATGGCAACACATTGTATGTCGCACTCGGTGGCGTCAACGCCGTGGCCATCTACTCGCTTGGTACGACGCCGGCCGCAGCAACGTTTCGTGGCATGATGCCAACCTCATGGTATCCCACCACGCTAGACATCAGTGCGGACGGGCGATTTCTTGCCGTCGGTTCGCTCTTCGGTCCCGGCGCGGGCACCGGGAGGACGCAAGGCAAGACGGCCCGGTACGTGTTCGCCGAGCGAGGCGCAGTCAACGTCGTTGAGATTCCCACGGCAGGGCAGCTCGCCGCATTTACGGTGGCAGTGTCCGAGAACAACCGCCTCCCCCTTGGCGCGGTGAGTGCGGCTGACGCGGTAGCGCGACGCAACATCGCGCCGCGTGCAGTGCCCGAACGCCCGGGCGAGCCATCTCCAATTCAGCACGTCGTGTACATCATTCGTGAAAACCGTACCTACGATCAGGTGCTTGGGGACCTCGGTCGCGGCGACGGCGACACTTCGCTCGTGATGTATGGTCGTGACATTACACCGAATACCCATGCGCTTTCCGAGCAATTCACCACACTCGATCGCTTTTTCGCTTCCGGCGGAAACTCTGCCGACGGGCACCAGTGGCTCACCCAGGCCAATGAAACCGAGTACACACTCTGGCCGCTCTACGAGGGCCGGAGTTATCCGTACGACGGTTCCGATCCGCTGGCATATTCCAGCGGCGGATTCATCTGGGACGCTGCTACCAAGTTGCACCGGAGTGTGTCGGTTTTTGGCGAGTTTGCCACAGAGAAAAACGATTCGGGCGCCGTGGGACGGGCCCGCCTGCTCGAACGCTATCGCGTGGCGCACGCCGGCGGCGCGGCGCTCGTGCGGCCGACATTCCATATCACGTCGCCGATTCCATCACTGGATCGCGTGCTGGTGCGCGACTTCCCGTCATGGACGCTCGATATTCCCGACGTGGTGCGCGCCGACATGTTTCTTGAACATCTCGCCGCGTGGCAGCATGCCGACAGCATGCCGAATCTGGTCATCCTCCAATTGCCGAGCAATCACACCAACGGTACTGGTGCGGGATGGTGCACACCCAAGGCGTGCGTCGCCGACAAC
>JANYCP010000140.1 GCA_025360265.1 Gemmatimonadota bacterium | reverse complement strand
GTCCGGCGCGGCCCGTGCGCCCGATCCGATGCACGTATGCCTGCGGCGACTCCGGCACGTTGAAGTTCACTACATGCGAAAGCTTCTCGATGTCGAGACCACGCGCGGCGACGTCGGTCGCGACGAGCAGGTCGACCGAGCCCGCGCGCGTGCGCTTCATCACACGATCGCGGGCGTCCTGCGTCATCCCGCCATGCAGCGCTTCGGCACGAAAACCGTGTCCACCAAGGGTTGCCGTGAGCGTGTCGACTTCAGTGCGCGTGCGGCAGAACACTAGCGCAAGTGCCGGCGACTCGATGTCGAGCACGCGGCCGAGTGCCGCGACCTTCTGCGCGCGAGGTACGAGATACGCAACTTGTCGCACTTTCGCCGTTGATCCGGCGCGCGTCTTTTCCTCGGCGATGCGGATTCGCACCGGATCATTGAGGTGTCGTTCCGCGATGACTGTGATGCGCGGTGGCAGCGTCGCAGAGAAGAGTGCGGTCTGTCGCACCTTTGGTGCGGCGTCGAGAATGCTTTCGAGTTCATCGGCAAAGCCCATGTCGAGCATTTCGTCGGCTTCATCCAGCACGATCCCGGCAAGGCCTTGCAGGTCGAGCGTCTTGCGACGGATGTGATCGAGCGCGCGACCCGGCGTCGCAACGACGACGTGCACGCCGCGCTTGAGGATCTTGATCTGCGCGCTGAATGGCTGGCCGCCATAGATCGGCACCACGCTGGTGCCGAGTGCGCGACCGTAGCGATGAAATGCCTCCGCGACCTGCGTCGCGAGTTCGCGGGTCGGAACCAGTACCAGTAATGCTGGGCGTAGCGAGACTGGGCGCGTCACCGAGAGGCGCTCCAGCAATGGAAGAGCAAATGCGGCGGTCTTGCCGGTGCCGGTCGCTGCCTGGCCCAGGAGGTCGCGTCCCGCCAGCAACGCCGGGATCGCGTCGGCCTGAATCGGCGTTGGTTCTTCGTATCCGAGCGCGGTAAGTGCCTCGACGAGTGGGGCGGAGAGGCCGAGGTCTGCAAACGTGGTCATGGCACAAGGTAAGGGCGTGAAGAGCAGGGATAACGTTTCAGACTGGCACAGACAGTTCTTTGGACGTAGCTTCTTCGGATGCTTCAGGTAAACAATCTCCGAAAGGCGTACGGCGGCCTCGTCGCAGTGGACGATGTCTCGCTCACACTCGCTCCCGGCCAGCTGCTCGGCCTCCTTGGTCCGAACGGCGCCGGCAAAACAACCACCGTCTCGATGATTGCCGGATTGCTCACTCCCGATCGTGGCGATGTGATGGTGAACGGCGAACGTATGCATGGCGACACCAACCCACTCAAGCGAAGGATAGGACTCGTTCCGCAGGATCTCGCCCTGTATGACGAACTCTGTCCCACCGACAATCTTCGTTTCTTCGGCGGACTCTATGGGATGCGCGGCGATGCCCTTGCCGTCGCGATCAAGAATGTGCTCGAGCTCGTTGGGCTGGCCGATCGCGCCCGCGATGCGGTGAAGAATTTCAGTGGTGGAATGAAGCGCCGCCTGAATCTCGCAGCGGGACTGCTGCACGATCCCGACATCCTGATGCTCGATGAACCGACGGTGGGCGTCGATCCACAAAGCCGGAACGCGATCTTCGAGAATCTCGAGTTCCTCAAATCGCGCGGCAAAGCGTTGCTGTATACGACGCACTATATGGAGGAGGTCGAGCGGATGGCCGACCGCGTCGTGGTGATCGATCACGGCAAGGTGATCGCCAACAACACCCTTGCGGGCTTGCTTGCGAGTGTCCCGCCCAAGCCGGGAGAGCAGCCCTCGCTCGAAGCGGTGTTCCTCACGTTGACCGGAAGGAACTTGAGGGACTAATGGGACTCATCGCGCTGCGCGCCATGGTCCGCAAGGATCTCCAGCTCTTCTTCAGTGATCGCAAGGCCGTGATCATGAGTTTCGCGGCGCCGATCCTCATTGCGTCGTTCTTCGGGTCGATCTTTGGATCAGCGGGCAGCACTAATGCCGGCGGCATTCCGATCATGGTTGCCGATCAGGACAACGGTGTCATTTCGCGATCAATCGTCGCCGCGATCAAGGCCGACAAGACACTCGGCGTCACGCTCACCACACCCGATTCTGCCCGCGAGTCCGTGCGCAAAGGGGCGGTGTCTGTGAGCGTGATCATTCCTGCGGGATTTGGTGACGCCGCGGGCCTGGCGTTCTTCAACGGCCAGAACAAGCCGGAGCTGGACCTGGTCTACGATCCATCGCGCACCGCGGAGCTCGGTATGGTGCGCGGCATGCTGATGGGGCATGTGATCGAGGCGGTGAGCAAGGAGGTCTTCACCGGATCGCGAGGCGGTGTGCTGGCCGACCAAAGCCTGAAGCAACTCGACGCGAGCGACATGCCGGCCGATCAGAAGCAGCGTCTCCGCGATGTCCTGAATGCCACGCGCAACCTTGAACAGGGCAACGCGACAAACGGCACGGCGGTGGGCGCGCCGGGGATGAGCACGCCGTACTCGGTGAAGGAAGAACCGGGAATGGCAAACCCGCTTGCCGGGTACAATCCCTATGCGCATTCATTTGCTGGAATGGGCGTTCAGTTTCTCCTCTTTGCCGCGATCGATCTGGGGATCGGTATCCTGCTGGAACGTCAGCGCGGCCTCTGGAAACGGTTGCGAAGTGCGCCACTCTCCAAGGGGGCACTGCTTGGCGGCAAGGCATTGAGCGGAATGCTGATCACGCTGATGACGCTGCTGGTGTCATTCACGTTCGCGATTGTGGTTTTTAAGGTGCGCGTCACCGGCAGCGTGCCCGGATTTCTGATGGTGGCAGTCGCCACCGCCCTGATGGCGTCGAATTTCGGGCTGCTGATCGCAGCGTTGGGGCGGACACCGGGCGCCACCCGCGGCGTGTCGATCCTGGCGACACTGATGATGGTGATGCTCGGTGGGGCGTGGATTCCCACCTTCTTCTTTCCAGCCTGGCTGCAAAAGGCGACGGTGGTGGTCCCAACCCGCTGGGCGATCGACGGCATCGACGCGATGACTTGGCGGGGAGTCGGGCTGAGTGGCGCCGTATTGCCCACCGCGGTATTACTAGGGTTCGCGGCGCTGTTCGGTGGCCTCGCGGTATGGCAGTTTCGGTGGGAGGAGAGCTAGGAGCAACAAACGCTCAGGGAGACCCCATGCAACGTCGTGAATTCCTCGCTGCGACCGGTGCACTGACGCTTACGCCGCGACTCAGCGCATACGCACTCGAGCGAACACAACAGCAAGGCGACGAGTACGATTCCTTCGCCAAGCTCGCCGCCAATGAAAATCCCTACGGGCCGCCTGAATCGGTGATGCAGGCGATGACGCAGGCGTTCAAGTACGCCAATCGCTACGGGTATCCTGATGGGAACATCGTGTCGGAGATTGCGCAGCACCACGGCGTGAAGCCGGAGAACATCCTGCTTGGCGCGGGCTCGGGTGAAATTCTCGACGTGGCCGGAACTGCATTCCTTGGCGGCGGCAAGAAAGTTGTGTGCGCCGAGCCGACGTTTGATTCCGTGTACGCGCACGCCACCAGCATCAAGGCCGACGCCATCCGGATCCCATTGCAGGAAGACTATTGTCAGGACATTGGCGCGATCGTACAGGCGGCGAAGCGCTACGACCGCGAATGCGGCTTCATCTATCTCTGCAATCCGAACAATCCTACTGGTCGCATCGTCACCAAGTCGGAAGTGAAAACACTGCTGGATGGCGTCCCGGCCGACATGCCGGTGCTGATCGACGAGGCGTATCATCACTTCGTTGAGTCGAGCGACTACGCGACATCAGTGCCCTACGTCCTGGAAGGACGGCCGGTGATCGTGACGCGCACCTTTTCGAAAATCGCGGCGCTGGCTGGCATGCGACTCGGTTACGCTATTGCGCCGGCCGAACTGATTCGCCAGATGCGGCCATACACGATGGGGAGCATCAACGCGCTGGTGAAGTGGGGTGGTGTGGCTGCGCTCAAGGACATGGATTCGCAGGCGAACACGAAACGGATCACGCTGGAGTTGCGCAAGAAGACCGTCAGTCAGCTCGCGGCGGCAGGGTTCAAGGTGATCCCATCGGAAGCGAATTTCTTCATGGTCGACATCCGCCGCCCGGTGCAAAGCGTGATTCCGAGGTTCCGTGCGCAGGGCGTGCTGGTGGGTCGGCCATTTCCGCCGATGACCCAGCATCTGCGGGTGTCGGTGGGGACCGCCGATGAAATGGCACGGTTCATGACGGCGTTTTCGGGGATTGTGACGTGAACGGGGCGACGTCGGTGTCGGTGTGATGGCGGCAATCGGACGCCGGCGCGGCACCGCGATCGCCGGGAATCGTCGGGGTACGGCGTAGGGGCACGGCGTAGGGGCACGGCATGCCCTGCCCCTACGATGCGCCACGCACGTCGTTGGGATGATCGCCCCGTCCGTGGCGCGTCGATCGGTCCGTAATCGCGTTACACCGAACCGTACCGATGCGCGTTTGCCCCGCATTGTTCGCGGATGCCGCGATCTCCAACCGGTCGGCGAACGATTCGTTTGCGCGGCCACGATTACACCCGGCCTGGGTGGTACTTCGTCACCATATGCACGCACGAACGTCGCCGCATTCTTTGCAACATTCGAGGCGGTCGTGTAGCACCAACGGCAGCTGGGCGCGTTGTTGTTGGGGTTTGGAACGGACTGCGCGAGCGATTCTTGCACGTTCATTTTGACCGCTTCGTTCTTATGCCAGACCACCTCCACGCGATCATCGCGATTCGTCGTCGTGATCCCCGGGCAGTGGGTCGATCGTCGCGGTTTGGTCTCGGAATTTCCGGATCGCTCGCGACGATCGTCGGATCGTTCAAGTCCGCTTCGACCAGGTTGATTCATGCTGAAGGTGTGCTTAGGGGCAACATCTGGCAGCGCAACTATTACGAACGGATTATTCGCGACGACCGAGGGCTGAATGCAGTGCGTCGCTATATCGGATACAACCCGGCCAATTGGAGCCGCGCCTAGATCTTCGCGTTGACGATCGCCAAAATCTCCGCTTCGATCTCCTGCGCGCTCCGCTCCATCGCTGCGCCGAGGGCGACGATGTCGGTCGCAAATCCCTTGTCCGCCAGTTGCGCCGCATTGATCTTCACGTTGAGATAGGCGCCCATCACCGCACTGCGCGCACAGAGTGCGCCGACACCTGCGTCCGACACCGAAGTCTCCTGCCCCTGTTCGGCCATCGCCCTGATCACGGTCATTGATGCGAGTGACGTCTCCATCACCTTGAACGGAATCTCGGTGGCATATTTCGTCGCGGCTTGAATCGCTTCTTTGCGCGCCGCCTTCTCCTCGTCAGTGGACTTCGGCAATCCGAATGCCTCCATCACAACCGTGAATGCGCGAGTATCTTCATCGACCAGCCGCAGCAACTCCTGCGCGTGCGCCTGTCCCTTCTCGGCCCAATCAGAGAACTCCTTCCATCTCTCGTCCCAGCCGCGCTTGTGGCTCGAAAGGTTGGCGACCATGGTGCCGAGTGCCGCGCCAAGCGCACCGACGTAGGCCGCGATGGAGCCGCCGCCTGGCGCCGGGGATTCGCTGGCGGTCTCAGCGGTGAAGTCGGCCAGCGTCATGCCGACCAGTCGCGACGTGGCCGGATCGCTTAACAGATATTCGATCACGCGTTCCTCCGGTTTGAACGGCGCGAGGTCGTCGAGTCCGAGCGACCGCACCGCAATCTTGACGAGCTCCTGTTCGGAGACGCCCACTGAGCGTTGTTGCTTGAGCAGGAAATAGCGCCCGGCATCGAGCAGGCACCGGAACGGCACCAAGCCAACCAGCTCGGATCCCGTGACGCGGACGCCGCGCTTGTCTGCGGCGCGACAGACCTCATCGAACGCCACGTGCACCGGTGTAACGTCGATATTGGTCAGGTTGATCGAGACCTGCGCCACGCCGTACTCGGCGATGTACCAGCCGATCGCCTTGACCGACTTGAGCGTGCCGGGTTGCTGAACGTCCTGTCCGGCGGCGTTCTTCACGGTTCGGCCAACTTCGCGCACGTCGAATGCGATGGCGTTGGCGCGGCGCGTCGATGTGGTGTTGAGGTTGACGTTGTACGCGACCAGGAAATCACGCGCGCCGATCACGGTAGCGCCGCGCTTCGCATCGAACCTCGCCGGGCCGAAATCTGGCTTCCACTCCGGCTTGACGATTTTCTGCGCAAGGCCTTCGTACTCGCCAGCGCGAATGACCGCCAGGTTGCTGCGTGATTTGTCCGGCTGAGCCGCCTCATAGAGATACACGGGAAGCTTGAGCTCACGGCCGACGCGCTCGGCGAGCTTGCCCGCATATGCCGCCGTCTGTTCCATCGTGATGCCGGAGATCGGAATGAGCGGACAGACATCGGTAGCACCCATGCGAGGGTGCTCACCCGAATGATGTCGCATGTCAATCAATTCGCCGGCGAGCTTGATGGCGCGGAATGCTGCCTCGATTACTGAGTCCGGATTGCCGACCAACGTGACCACGGTGCGGTTGGTGGCGTGGCCGGGGTCGACGTTGAGCAGCCGCACACCAGGCGCCGATTCGATCGCGTCGGTGATCTGCTTGATAACAGTGGCGTCCCGGCCTTCCGAGAAATTCGGGACGCATTCAATCAGCTGGGCCATGCGGGGAATATGGGGGTGTCAGGTCCGTTGTCGCTCGGTCCGTTGCTAAAGCAACGGCTCGGCTGGGGCTTCAGCCCCGGACCAACATCAATAAGGCTTCGGCACCACCAGTGTCAGCGTGGTCAGCTGCCGACCGCGTTCGACGCCAAACACTACCCGCTCGCCGCCTTGCATGGTGCTGAACCGCGCTGCCCCGCCAGGGCTTGCCATCTGTTTGCCGTCGATCGTGCGAATCACGTCGCCGACCCTAAAGCCGGCGGCAGCCGCAGCACCCGGTTCTACGGCGACCACCCTTGGCGGCGTGGTGAAGTGGACCGGTGGAATGTGGCTGGAGAGGTCGACGCGATCTGCAGTGCAGCGCAAACAATCGAGGGCGATGCCAAGCCAGC
>JANYCP010000204.1 GCA_025360265.1 Gemmatimonadota bacterium | reverse complement strand
CCGACAACTATCGACGCTTCGCCGCGTTCGCGGCCGCATCGGTGGCGGCACTCCCCCGAATCACCAATGGCCCGGTGCTGCTGCACGCGCACGATTGGCATGCTGCGCTCGCGGCGGTCTACCTCCGCACCTGGTTCAAGGGAAATCCGTGGTATGATCGGATTCCCGTGGTCATGTCGGTGCACAACGGCGGCTATCAGGGCCATTTCCCTGCCGACATCGTGCCGGACATCGGGTTGCCATGGGACCTGTTCACCATGGACAAGCTCGAGTGGTACGGCAAGACCAACTACCTGAAGGGTGGCCTGACGCACACTGACATGGCCACGACCGTAAGTCCGAGCCACGCCGAAGAGTTGCGCACGCCGGCTGGTGGATTCGGCCTGCAGGAAGTATTCGAATGGATGGGCAATCGATTTACCGGCGTGTTGAATGGCATCGACCAGAGCATTTGGGATCCAGCGACCGACGGAAAGATTGCCGCGAACTTCTCGATTGATAACCTCGACGGCAAACGCGCCTGCAAGCTCGACTTGCAGCGCCGTTTCGGGCTGCCCGAGAATCCCTTTGTCCCCATCGTCGCATCGATCGGTCGCCTCGCGACGCAAAAGGGGCTCGACATCGTCGTGAACAATCACGCGCTCTTTCATTTCGCCGCGCAATATGTGTTCATGGGGAGCGGCGACAAGCGTCTTGAGGATGCGGTCAGCGCCCTTCGCACCGCGATGCCGAATCGCGTCGGCGTTGCGACGAAATTTGCCGACGATCTTGAACATGTCATGATCGCCGGTGCCGACCTCTACCTCATGCCCTCACAGTACGAACCATGCGGCCTGACCCAGATGCGGGCGCAACGATACGGCACCATTCCCGTGGCGCGACGCGTGGGTGGCCTGGCCGACACCATCGACGATGGTCTCACCGGATTTCTCTTCGACGCGTTCGATGAGCGCGCCCTCACGGGCGGCATGTGGCGCGCACTCACCGAGCATCGCTCGGCAAAAGCATGGCGCGAAATGCAGCGCGAAGCGATGTCCCGCGACTTCGGCTGGGACCGCGTCGCCGAACGATACAACGACATCTACACCCGAGCGATCACCCTCGCCGCCAGGCGCGTATTGTGAATTCGGCAGGTGATCCTTCGCCTCGCTCAGGACAGGCGCTGCGGTTCGTCCTCACCCTGCACAGTCACCTGCCGTGGGTGCTTCACCACGGACGGTGGCCGCACGGTTCCGACTGGATCTGTGAAGCCGCGCTCGACAGCTACCTCCCGCTGGTCGCGATGCTCGAGGCACTCGAGAAGGAAGATGTGCCGCCGCCACTCACGCTCGGCATCACGCCGATTCTTGCGGCGCAGTTTGCGCACCCATCGTTTCGCGAAGAACTCGACTACTACTTCGCGCACCGGCTCAAGACGATCAATGAGGCGCCCGAATCATTACGTCAGACAGGTGACGCGCACCTGGTGCCACTGGCCGAGTACTGGAAGCAGCACGTCGAGACGCTGAAGGCGACCTGGGAACGGATCGGCAAGGACCTCAACGGCGAATTCCGCCGCCACGCACTCGCGGGCCGCATCGAGCTCATTTCCTCGGCCGCAACGCATGGATTCCTGCCGCTGCTTTCGCGTGACGAGAGCATTCGATTCCAGTTGCTGGTCGGTCGATCGGAGCACGCCCGCCATTTTGGAGACCTGCCGCGGGGGTGCTGGGTGCCGGAGTGCGCCTATCGTCCCACTGGACCATGGCAACCATTGCCCGATGCGCCGCGTCACTCAGTGCGGTCCGGCATCGAGGATCACCTCCGGTATTCCGGCTTCCAGTATTTCTTCGTCGATGCACACGTCGTCGACGCCGGTCAGACCTACGACCTCTATTCCGGCAGGACACTCCGTCGGCCGGAAAAGACCGCCAAGCGTTCTCCTTATATGGGATACCGCGTCGGCAATGTTACTCGCGGCCGCCCCATCTATGTATTGGTGCGCGATCCCGCCACGACCGCAAAGGTCTGGAGCCGCCATGAGGGGTATCCCGGTGACGGCGCGTACCTCGAATTCCACAAGATTCGTCAACCCGGCGGACTCAAGCTCTGGAAGGTCACCGATTCCACCGCGGATCTCGGCGCCAAACTTCCGTACGTGCCTCGCGCCGCGCGCGACATGGCAACGCGTCACGCCGCGCACTTCCAGTCATTGCTGGACAGCATCGCCGCAACAGCCAACTCCGACGAGCACACCATTGTTGCCCCGTTCGACACCGAACTGTTTGGCCACTGGTGGTATGAGGGAATGGATTTCCTGAAGTTCCTCTACGAAGACCTCTCGGTGATGACCAAGGTGCAGCCAGTGACCGCTGGGGACGCACTCCGGGATGCGCCGCCCGACACTTCATTGCGGATGAGCACCGGATCGTGGGGCAAGGACGGCGACTTCTCGATGTGGATGAATCCTGAGACCGAGTGGACCTGGCGGCGACTCTGGGCGCTCGAGGAGCGCTTCTGGAACGCCGTGCCGAAAGTGATCCCAACCTGGGACGCGCGCCCAATACTCGAACAGGCGGGACGTGAGCTTCTGCTGGCCCAGAGCTCCGATTGGCAATTCATCATCACTACCGGTGCGGCGGGTGACTACGCAATCAAGCGATTCAACGAGCATTGCGCGGCGCTGGAGTCGCTGTTGCCATTTCTCGAGAATCCAAACGCGGACCTCGCGGCCGGACAGCGCGTCGCCGAGGGACTCAAGATCATCGATGGCCCGTTCCCGGAATTGATTGGCGCGATTGCAGCGGCCTCGGACGTGGCGCCGCATGCGTAGCCTGATCATCCATGGCCACTTCTACCAGCCGCCACGTGAAGAGCCGTGGCTTGAGCTGGTATCGCGAGAACCCACCGCAGCACCGGATCACGACTGGAACGAGCGGATCACGCGGCAGTGCTACGCCCCGCTCGCGCGGGCGCGGGTGCTCGACGAAGCGGGGCGTCTGGTCAGGATCGTCAACGCGTACGAATGGGTGTCCTTCGACATCGGCCCCACCTTGTTCCGCTGGCTCGACACCCACGCACCCGATGTCTGCGCGGCGATCGTGGCTGGCGATCGGGCGTCGGTTGCCCGAGTTGGTGTCGGTAACGCCATGGCGATGCCGTACCATCACGCCATCATGCCATTGCTCTCTCGACGCGACAAGCTCACCGAGGTCCGCTGGGGCGTTCGTGATTTCGTGAAGCGCTTCGGTCGCGATCCCGATGGATTGTGGTTGCCGGAAACGGC
>JANYCP010000124.1 GCA_025360265.1 Gemmatimonadota bacterium | reverse complement strand
AGAATCGTGGTGATGTTATCCAGCCCGCCCCGGTGATTCGCGCCGGCAATCAGCAGGTCCACCATCTCCTCGAGCGGCGCGCCGGCGTGCATGATGGCGTGAACGTCAACGTCATCGAGCATTCCCGTCAGGCCGTCTGAGGCCATCAACAGCAGGTCACCCGGCTCGAGCGTCCCGAAGTAGAGGTCCGGCACCACGTCACTGCTCGATCCCACACAGCGCGTAATCACATTGGCATACGGGTGCGTGCGTGCATCCTCGGCGCTGAGTCGGCCAGCGTCCACCTGTTCCTGCACGTAGCTGTGATCCTTGGTGAGCTGCGACAGGGTATCGCCGCGCAACAGGTACGCGCGCGAATCGCCGACGTGCCCAATCAGATAGCGGCGCGGCAGGAGGTGCATCGCTGTCGTGGTGGTACCCATGCCGCGCTTGTCGTGCTCGGAAAGGGTGCGCCGGAAGATTGCTTCGTTGGCGGAACGGATCGCGCCGATCATTTGCGACATCAATTCGTCGTCGCTCATGCCGCGCGCCGGATGAAATTCCTCGGCGATGATTCGCGTGGCCATGTCACTGGCGACTTCACCCGCCGCGTGCCCACCCATCCCGTCGGCGACGATGAAGAGGCCGCGTTCAGCGGCCATGAGGTAGCAGTCCTCATTGCCGGAACGAACTACGCCGACGTCAGTACGAGCCGCACACGAGAATTGCATTCAGGGATTCCGTAACAGGAAGTACGCCAGGACCGCCGCAGCGGCGAGCACGACAATAAACGCCACGCTCGGCCAGTACGAGCCCCGGCGATGCGGCAAGACCAAGAGGGGCGTCCGTTCCTCGAGCCGACGTTCCGGCGGCGAGTCCTCCCAGCGATCGACCGGGGCGAAGGCCAGGGAGACGTCACCCACCCGAACCGCAGAGCCGGGCGCCAAGAGGGCCTCTCCCCGAACCGGATGGCCGTCCACTACCGATCCGCCCAGCGAGCCAAAGTCGGTGTAGGTCCAGACACCACCCCGCAGCCGCAACTGGCCGTGGCGCGGCGCCACGCCGCTCCCCGCAAGGACGACGTCGCTGGCCGGATCACTCCCGATCGTTGCCAGCGGCAGGCGCACGGGGACGGCTGGCGCACCCGGCAGCCCCGAGCGGACCCGGAGGGTAGCCAGGACCGAGTCGGCCGCAGTGCCCGATTTCTCGGTCGTCTCTTCAGGTCCAGCCAGCGTACGATCCAGATGCGACTCCACGGTCAAACGGTCCAGCCTACCCTCGGGGGCGCGAAACCTACCGATTGCCCCAAGGCAGGGGCAAGAATGAGGCCCGCCGGGCACTCAGATGTCCGGGACCTCGATCTCCTTCAGACCGCGCCGCATCCAGGTGGAAAAGACGACAAATCCCACCACCACAGTGAACCAGATCAGCACAAATCGCCAGACCAGTGTGTACAGCGGAGTCATCACCGGCGTGACGTACATCGACATCGTGAGGGTCGAGAGTCCCTCTGCGAAACCGGAGCCACCGGGAGTGGGCGCGAAGTACAACATGAAGGTGATGAAGGTCTGCACCAGCAGCACATCGACAAACTGCACATGAATGCCAATCGCTCGCAGCGCGACGTACCCTGCGAGCAACTTGTTGGCATGACTTGGCCCAGAGAGAATCACGGCCCACACAAGGGCCAGCCAGCCGCGTGGCGAGTTGAACGTGCGCATGCTTTCGTGTGCCTGATCGATGCCAGCGCGAACGTGCTCGAGTCGCGCCGCCACGCGCGTGCTCCGCTTGCCGAGGGCGGTGGCGATCCGGTGCACGACGGCCGAGACAAGCTTGGGTGCGATCATCACCAGCAGCAGCAGGACGCCGAGGAAGACGAAGATGCCCATGCTGGTCTTGAAGAGGTCGAGCAGCGAGAGGCCGAGGAAATGGCCATGTTCGGCAAGTGACTTGCCGGCGCCGAGAATCAGTGCGGTGGGGCCGGCGATGGCGAAGAAGGCGACGGTGGCGATGAACGACATCAAGGTGATGGTCATGGCTTTGGGCAGCGGAATGCCGACGCGTTTCATCGCGTAGATCATCATCGGCGAGGCGCCGGCCTGGAACGGCGTGATGTACGATCCCCACGCGCCCATCCCGCCGGCGATGATCATTCCGCGGATCGGGGGATTTGGGTGCACCTCGCGCGCCAAAACCCAGAGTCGCAGTCCGCCGCCGATCCAGTCCATGGACGCCACCGCCGCGCCGACGAGTAGCCAGCGCCAGCGGATCTCCGACAGCGACGCAACAAATCCCGCGGCGTCGTGGCCGTAGAAGAGGACACCGCTGTAGGCGATGGCCGAAATCAGGACGAAGAGCGCAAACCCTTGGCGCAGGCGCGCAGGCGTGAGGAGACCGGCCATTGGGGCCAAACGTACTGCGAGATCGGGATTATGGGGAGTCGACAGTCATTGGTCGTTCGTCATGAGTCGTCGCTCACGACCAACGGCTAACGACTAACGACTTGCTTACGTTTCCCCCGTGAAATCGGAACCCCGCTCTGTCATTCGCATCGTCAACGCCCGCCAGCACAACCTGCAAGGGATCACCGTGGAGATCCCGCGCCGCACGGTGACGGTGGTGACCGGTCCGTCCGGAAGCGGCAAGAGCTCACTGGCATTTGACACGCTGTATGCCGAAGGCCAGCGGCGATATATCGAATCGCTGTCGACATACGCCAAGCAGTTCCTCGAGCGGATGCCGAAGCCGCTGGTCGACCGCGTTGAAGGCATTGCACCGGCCGTGGCGATCGAGCAGCAAGCGCCGGCGATGTCATCGCGTTCCACCGTTGGAACCGCCACCGAGATCTACGATCACCTGCGCCTGCTCTGGGCACGCGTCGGCGAGCCGTTCTGCATCAACTGCGGCGGGGTGGTTCGCCGCGACACGCCGCAATCTTCGGTGGATGCTGTCCTGGCGGCCGGCCCCGGGCGCGTGCAGATCGCCTTTCCGTTGCCCGCGACGGCCCGCGTCACCCACGCCGGTACGGTCGACAACTTGCGCGCGCTGGGATTCGTGCGACTCCTGGTTGATGGCACCGCGTCGCATCTCGATGAGTTGCCGGCCGGCACCGACCTCGTCGCGGCGACTGAGGTCCTCGTCGTTGTTGATAGACTCACGGCCGATGCCCCGCAGTCAGGTCGCCTGGTAGAGGCGGTTGCGACGGCATTCGATGAGGGCGAAGGGATCGCGCTGGCGCTTCGAGATGACACGCGCATGCGCTTCACCGAATTTCCAGCGTGCAGCGTCTGCGATACGCCGGGAGCGTTCGTCACACCGGCGCTCTTCTCGTTCAACAACCCGCGCGGCGCCTGCCCCACCTGCAACGGATTCGGTGCGACGCTTGAGTATGATCTCTCGCTCATCGTCCCCGATCCCGAGCGTTCGCTCGAAGAAGGCGCCATCGATCCGTGGACCAAGCCACGCTACGAGGCGCGTCGGAAGCTCCTCAGCGCCACCGCGAAAAAACTTGGTGGTGATCCGCATGCGCCTTGGCGAACGCTGCCGAAGGCGGTGCGCGAAACGCTACTGCACGGCAAAACCGGAAAGTTTCTCGGCATCTTCCCCTTCCTCGAAGCATTGGAAGAAAAGCGCTACAAGCAGTACATCCGCGTTTTTCTCCGGCAATATCAGCTCGCCAAGGAATGCCGCAGCTGCAAGGGCGCGCGGCTCAAACCAGAAGCGCTCGCCGTCCGCATCAACGGCAAGGCCATTGCCGAGGTGACCACGTACACCATCGACGAACTCGCCGTCTGGCTCAACGGGATGGAATTGAGCGGATCGGCGCGACAACTCGCCGACCTGATCATCGATGAAGCGAACGCCCGGGTGACCTACCTGCGTGACGTGGGCCTCGGCTACCTCACCCTCGAGCGACAGACACGCACGCTCTCCGGCGGTGAAGCACAACGGATCGCGCTCGCCAATGCGCTTGGCTCACGCCTGGTGGATGCACTGTATGTGCTCGATGAACCGTCGATCGGGCTGCACCCGCGCGACACCGATCGCCTGCTCGCCCTGCTCCGCCGTCTTCGTGATCTCGGTAACACGGTTGTCGTGGTGGAACACGATCTGACGGCCATTCGCGGAGCGGACTGGATGCTCGAACTCGGCCCCGGTGCCGGCGAACATGGCGGCCGCATGGTGTACTCCGGCAAAGTGGCGGATGCGACCAACACGCTGACGGCGCAGTATCTGAGTGGCGAGAAACGGATCGGCGTCCCGTCGCTGCGACGCCCGGTGGATGGGCCGCGGATCAAGGTGCGCGGTGGCCGGCTGCACAATCTTGGTGGAGTGGACATCGACATTCCGCTCGGCACGCTCACGGCTATCACCGGAGTGTCGGGCTCGGGCAAGAGCACACTGGTCTACGACATTCTCTATCGGCAATTGGAACGACGGCTCGAGGGCGAACATTCCGCCAAGACACATCTCGGAGAAATCGTCGGCGACGTCGCCTCACTCGATGGGTGGCAACTGCTCAGCAGCGTCGTGCTGGTAGACCAGACACCAATCGGCAGGACACCGCGCTCGAATCCGGTCACCTACATCAAGGCGTACGACGACATCCGGGAGCTCTTCGCGCGCCAGCCACTCTCCAAGCAGAAGAAGTACAGCGCGACCACGTTCTCGTTTAATGTGAAAGGCGGGCGCTGCGAGGCATGCGAGGGTGCGGGACAGGTGAAGGTCGAAATGGTATTCCTGGCCGACGTGTACGTGCCGTGCGAAACGTGTGGCGGAAAACGCTTCAAGCGCGAAGTGCTCGACGTGAAGATCCAGGGATGCAGCATTCATGATGTGCTGCAGTGGAGCGTCGACGAGGCGATCCGCCGTTTCCGACACCAAGCCAAACTCGGCGCCGCCCTCTGGCAACTCCAGCAGGTCGGCCTCGGCTACGTCCGCCTCGGTCAGGCCGCGACAACACTCTCAGGCGGCGAAGCGCAGCGACTCAAGATCGCCCGCGAACTCCTCGCCGCACAGAAACGCGGCGGACGAAAGCTGTACCTTCTCGATGAACCGACGACCGGACTCCACATCGACGACGTCCGCGTGCTCATCAGCGTGCTCGACAAGCTGGTCGATGCGGGCCACACAGTCGTCGTCATCGAACATCATATGGATGTGATCAAACGTGCCGACTGGGTGATTGACCTGGGCCCGGAGGCCGGACCGAACGGCGGGAAGATTGTCGGCATGGGAAGGCCTGAGGAGATTGCGAAGATCAAG
>JANYCP010000115.1 GCA_025360265.1 Gemmatimonadota bacterium | reverse complement strand
GTAACCCGGGCCCCCGGTACCGGCGCGCGGATTGTTGGCGACCTTGGAAAGCGGGTCACCACCCTGGACCATGAAATTGTCGATGACGCGGTGGAAGCGCGTGCCGTCGTAGAACTCCTCGTTGGCAAGCTTCTCGAAGTTAGCGACCGTACCGGGAGCTTCTTTGTCGAAGAGCTCAACCGTGATGGGTCCTTTGTCGGTTTCGAACTGAGCGGTTTTGGACATGGGCGTAATGTAAGGGCGCAGCGTGCCGCGCCCCTACACGGTCCCCGCCGACGGACAGAGCCCCGCGATCCCGCACTCGCCGCACTTCGGCCGGTTGGCGATACAGACTCGCCGCCCATGCCAGATCAGCAAGTGGCTCACCATCGCCCAGTCTTCGCGCGACACCAGTTTCATCAGCGACTGCTCGAGCTTCTCGGGGTCGCTCTCACGGGAAAGCCGCAGCAAGTGCGACAACCGGATCACGTGAGTGTCGACTGTGATTCCCTCACTCAATCCGTACGCGTTGCCGAGAACACAATTCGCCGTCTTGCGTCCGATCCCTGGAATCGGACGGAGTTCCTCCATGGTGCGCGGGATTTCACCGTTGTGATTCGCCACCACGGCCTGCGCCATCCCGATCAGGTTCTTCGCCTTGTTGCGAAAGAATCCGGTGGAACGAATCACCGCTTCAACGTCTTCCTGCTGCGCCTGCGCCATGGCATACGGATCTGGCCAGCGGCGGAAGAGTTCCGGCGTCACCAAGTTGACGCGCACATCGGTGCATTGCGCCGAAAGAATCGTCGCCGCCGTGAGTTCGTACGGATTGCGGAAGTCGAGTTCACAATGCGCGTCGGGATAGAGCGCCTTGAGACCTGAAAGAACCCTGATCGTGCGCGCGCGGGTCGCGGCGAGTGATTCGCGGGGACTCAGTTCCCCCTCCTGCCCCGCGCAAAGTTCAAGAAGCCATCCGCATCCCGGCAATTCAGAATCGCATCGGGCCCCAGCCCGCCCTTGCGCGCGAGGCCGACGCCGAACTGCACGTTGGCCAATCCTGCGAGGTTGTGCGCGTCAGCGCCGATCGAAATCATGATGCCCCGTTCACGCGCACTGGCAAGCACACGCCAATCAAGATCAAGACGATGTGGATCGGCGTTGATCTCGATCGCCACACCGGTCGCCGCTGCCTTGTCGAACACCTGCTCAAGGTCAATCGCATATGATTCACGCGACAGCAGCAGCCGCCCGGTCGGGTGCCCGAGTATGGTGAGGTATTTCGAGTCCATCGCATGGCAGACGCGTTCCGTCATCTCTTCTTTGGAGAGATTGAATCGCGAATGGATTGAGCCGATGATGAAATCAAAGCCGGCGAGCATGTCCTCCGGGTAGTCGAGTGCCCCATCGACGAGAATGTCGCTTTCGATCCCCTTGAGCACGCGGAAGTCTTTCAGTGTTGCATTGATCGCATCGATCTCGGCCCATTGCTCCTGGATCCGTTCGGGCGACAACCCGCCAGCGTACGCAGCAGCCCGCGAATGATCGGTGATGCCGACGTACTGGTATCCCTCCGCCTGACACGCGGCCACGATTTGCGAAATGGTGTTCGTGCCGTCCGACGCGCTGGTGTGGCAATGGAGGAAGCCGCGCAGGTCACCGCGCTCAAGCAGGCGCGGCACGGGCCGAGCAACCTCAGCGCCTGACTCGCGCAGTTCGGGCGGGATCCACGGCAGGTCGAGCGCGGCATACAGCGCTTCTTCGGTGGGGGTCGGTACAAACCGGCTTCCCTGCCAGAGTGCCACACCGGCGAGATTGAAGCCCTTGCTGGTCGCCACTTGCGACAGTGCCGCGAGGTGACCCTCGCTCCCGGTGGCCTGAACCAACACGGCCCCGAGGTTCTGCGGCGGGGTCACAATCACCTGTACGCTGCCGCCGCCGGCGAAGCGCAGCGTGGCACGACGTTCGTCGTCGCCGGCGATTTCACCGACGCCCGGCATCGCGCCCAGCTGACGGAAGACTTCCTCGGGCGGCACGTCGGCCACTAGCACCGTCACGAGATCGCGCACCACTTCGCAGCGGCGGCGCGCCTCACCCGCGGTATGTGCCGTTAGAATGTGCGGCAGTTTCGCAAATGCTTCCCGGAACGCCTCGGCCTCCTGCGCCGCGTGATGCGACAGGCGCCAGCCACTTGCTTGGCGCAAGAACGCGATTCCCGCGAGCGTCTTTTCCGCCGTGCGCTGACCAAACCGCGGCAGCGCCGCAAGCCGTCCGTCGCGCGCGGCGTCTTCGAGTTCGGGAAGCGACTCGATGCCGAGCGTGTCCTGGATCTGGCGGATCTTGGCGACGCCGAGACCGGGGATGGCAAGCATGTCTACCAATCCCGGCGGCACCGCCGCGTGCAGTTCCTCGAGCAGACTGGAGCGGCCGCAGGTGACCAGCTCGGTGATGATCTGCAGGATGGCCGGTCCGATTCCCTTCATTTGCGCGAGCGAGCCGTCGGCGATCGCGGCATCGAGTTCGCCGGAGAAACCGGTGATGCTCTTCGCCGCTGCGGTGAACGCGCGTACGCGGAAGGGATTCTCACCCTTGATCTCGAGGTAGGAAGCAATCTGTTCCAGCGACCGCGCAACACCGGCCCGATCCATCATCGCCATCTCAGGTTCCTCCGTCGCTCATGGCGCGCCAGCCGAGCAGCAGCAGTTCGTCGGGTTCACTCACGGCATGCAGGTGTGCCGCATCGCCACCCGGCATCGTCGGCGCAAACAATTTCGTGCCGTCCTGCCGCTTTGCCATCAGCGGCAGCGAACCTTGCACCGTCACAATCGAAACGCCCGGCCGTCGCTCGTGCACACCGAAACAGGCCACCAGTCGCAGCGTTGCGCTGTCCACCGGGATCGCAAAGGCGCCATCGAGCGGCTCGAAGGCGGCTTCGGGATCCAGTTGTGCCCAGAAGATCCGCGGTGCGAGTTGAACATACGTCGTGGGCGAGTCTGGTGGTCCCTCCCCGCCACGGCGTTCTGGGTCAGGACGACGGAGCGTCAGCGCTCGTGTCTCCGCTTCATCCAGCAGCTTCATCTGCTCTCCGTCACGCCAATAGAGATACGCCGCATGCACCAGCGCCACGAAGTCGTCGGTGCCATCTCCCAATCCTTCATCGGGACGAAGCTCGCGGAGCAACTCCAGCGCCGGCGCTGCAAGCACAAATGCGTTGACGTCGTCACCTTCGCCAATCGCGGCACGAATCGCTGGAAAACGCTCAGCGCGAAATACCGCGAACAACAACTCGAACGGGTGTGCCCGCAACGCGTCGCTCACGACCCGCGACTCGCGACTCGCGACTCGTTCGGCAAGAACCCATCCAACGCCGCGACAAATGCCTCCGGCGCCTCGATGTACGGCACGTGCCCGCAATCCGGCAACACCACCAGCGGCCCCTTCAGTGCGTGGGCCGTGGCCGCAGCCGACGGCAGCGGAATCGGATCGTCATCGCCATGCACAACGAGCGCGCGCACGTCCAGACGGGCGAGCTCCGGGCGGAGGTCAAAATCGTCACCGAGGGAATTCCAGACTTCCTGCTGCGTGCGACCGGTGATGCGAAACGGCGTGAGTTGCGATGCGAGCTGCGGATCGTGGAAGTAGCCGGACACAGCCAACTCGAAGAGTCGCTGGTTGTACGCCGCGACATCCTGCGACCGAAGACCGCTCGCTGAAAGCGCTGAGCGTGCAGCGACCAGCTCCGGTGTGGCGTTGCGCCGCGTGAGATTTTGTTCGAAGGCAAGTCGTTCATTCTTGGCAGCAGGTGCTGGCGAGACAAGCGCGAGGGACGCAATCCGCCGCGGATAGGTGATCGCATACAGCATCGCGAGAAGGGCACCCCACGAGTAGCCACAGAGATCCAGTCGGTCGATGCCCCAGATACTTCGCAACGCCTCGAGATCATCGACATGTTCGCGCCAGCCAACAGGAACGTCGCGTCCCACCGGCGAGCGGCCACCACCACGCTGGTCGTAATACACCAGCGTGCGCCCCCGTGCGAGCAGGTCGAAGCCCGGCAGGAGATAGTCGTGGTGCGCGCCGGGGCCGCCGTGCAGGACTACGACTTCCGGACCCTCGCCGCTGCGATACTCGTACAGGTCGACGCCGCGCACACTGCGGATCAGAGCAGCACCGCCAGCGCATCGGCGATTGCGCGCACCGCGCGCTGTTCATCATCGGTGAATGGATCTGGCACGTCCGAATCGACGTCGATCTGTCCGAGGATCTTCGGGCCGCGACGAATCAGCACCACGAGCTCTGATCGCGTGAACAGGTTGCACGCGATGTAATTCTCGACACCCTGCACATCGCCGACGTTCTGGTCTTCACCGGTGGCGACCGCCGTGCCGCAGACGCCGTGCCCCACGGCGATATGGGTATGCTCGGTATCGCGCCCACTGTGCCCTTCCAGTACCAACTGGTCGCCGTGCAGCATATAGAGGTACACCGAGGTGTACGGCGGGCCGGCATCGCGAATCAGCTGGGCTGCCAGCGCGAGCAGCGCTGGTTGAGCCGAACCATGATTGAATGCCGCCCGAAGCCGGGTGACGACCTTGTCGCTGTCGAGGACTGCCATCGGAGAATCCTTTCGCCGGTACGGGTACATTCTACCGACCTCGACACCGGTGAACCACACCTTGCGGATCTCCCCAAGATTGTTCGCGCTCGTTCCGGCTGCCGTGGCGATCAATCTGGTCGTGGGAACGATCGTGAAGGAGCTGTCGCTGCCGGTCTTTCTGGACACGGTCGGGACGGTCCTCGTCGCCGTGTTGGCGGGGTGGCGGGCCGGGGCGCTCGTCGGCACCGTGAGCCAGCTTCTCCTCGGTCTCCTCACCGGATACCAGTACCTCCCCTTCGTGGTGATTCAGTGGCTGCTTTCGCTGCTGGCCTCGTTTGCCGCCAATCGACGCGGCTTCACCAAGCTCTGGCGCACCGTGCTCTGGGGCATCGCCGCCGGTGCCTGCTGTGGCGCGGTATCGTCCGTCATCTCCTACTACTTCTTTGGCGGCATCACCGGCGGCGGCGTCTCCTGGGTTGTCACCGGACTCCGCTCCCTCGGCGCGTCACAGCCAATGGCCGTTTTCGTTGGATCGAGCAGCACCGACATCCTCGACAAGGGAATCGTGATCGTGGTTGTCGGGTTCGTGCTGCGGTCGCTCCCACGCCGCATTCTCGGCCGCTTCCCGATGGCCGCACGGGCGGTTGGGAAATGAACTCGCTCGCCCGTCAGGCGCATCCGTTCACTGCGGGCACGGTGACCCTCGCACTCGTTGCACTTGCCCTCGTGTTTCCAACGGCGGCTGAGACAGTGGTGCTGTACGGCGTCACCATTGTGATCGCGTTGCTCGCGGGTGCCGGCGCCGGTGTCCGTCGCGGCCTGGTCGCCGTGCTGCCAATCTGGATCCTTCTCTTCATTCTCAAATGCGTGCTCGGCGATGGGCCCCGCATGGCCGCGCCATGGGGTGGCACGCTGTCGCAACCCGGCGTCGAGTGGGCGCTCTCGCAGGGAAGCCGACTCGCGGTGATTGCCACCGCGTCGCTCGCGTTCGCCAGCATCTTTGATCCGCATCGTTTCCTGCAGGCAGCGATTGCCCGCCGGTGGCCGTTTGGTGCTGCGTTTCTTCTCGTCGCAACACTCGATGCCGCTGACCGACTCGGCGAACAGGCACACCAGTTGCGCGAAGCGCAGCGCACGCGCGGTGTGCGCGTGACCGGGTCGATGGCGACGCGAGTCCGTGCGTTTCCCGCCTTGATGTTCCCGTTGTTGCTCGCGTCGCTCACGGAGGCAGATGACCGCGCCCTCGCACTCGAAACGCGCGGACTGATGATCCAGGGTCCGCGCACCGCGGTCGATCCACCAACTGACCGTGTCATCGACCGCGTCGTGCGCTGGCTCGCGTTGACGTGCGTGATCTGCGTTGTGATCTGGCGGGTGCGCAGCTGATGCGATTCGCGACCCGCGGACTTCACGTTCGCTACCCGGTGCAGGAGCAGTGGGCTGTTCACGACGTGAGCGTTGAGATGGTGCCAGGTCAGGTCACCTGGCTCACTGGTGCGCTGGGAAGCGGCACCAGCACGCTCCTCCTCGCACTCGCTGGGCTGGCGCCGCGACTCACCGGTGGATCGCGCACCGGAACCGTGACGGCCGATGACGTTGATGTGGCGACAATCTCGCCGCTCAGCCATGGCATCGCGTACCTCGGGCCTTCACCCGCACTGCAGATCAGCGGCATCTCGAAATCCGTGCATGACGAAATCGCCGTGGGGCCGATGAATCTCGGAATGCCACGTGAGGCATGTCTCCAGGCGACACAGGGCGCACTGCATCGACTTGGTGTCGAGCATCTCGCCGATCGCGCACCGAATGCGCTCTCTGGCGGTGAGACACAACGCGTGCTGATCGCAGCACTCCTTGCGACTGCGCCAATCGCATGGCTCCTCGACGAGCCGTTTTCTGCGCTTGACCGTGCGAGCACTGTGCGGGTGCAGCGGCTGCTGCGTGAACTCGCAGACGATGGCGGTGCTGTCGTTGTTGCTTGTGACGACGCGAACATCATGCTCGATGTGGCAGACCGCTTGCTCGTCATGCATCGCGGCCGCATCGCACTCGACGGCAACCCGCGCGAGCTTCTCGCCGGAGACGCGATGCACGCTCTCGGTGCTGGCTCGACTGATGCCGCCGAACTCGCTCGCGACGCGGGGGTCACGGCCCCGCGTCCGGTAGACCGCGCAGCGCTTCTCGAACTCGTGGCGAGTCGAGGTGTCCGTGGACACTAACGTGGCCCTGCGGATGGCCGCCGTGGTGTTCCGCTACCCCGGTGGCCCTGCGGTTCTCGATGGCGTCGATCTCGTGGTTGGCCCGGGAGAGGCTGTTGGCCTGTTCGGCGCCAATGGCGCCGGCAAGTCGACGCTCCTTCGCCTTGGTATGGCCCTGGAACAGCCGGTGTCCGGCACAATCGAGACGCTTGGCCGACCGACCGCTGGGCTAAACCCCGAGGACCTCGCGCCACGGGCAGGATTCCTGTTCCAGCAGCCCGAACGCCAGCTCTTTGCCGCCTCGGTTCGCGCGGAATGCGCACTGGCCCCCAGGCTTGCCGGGTGGGATGAGCGCCGGACGGCCGAATCGGTGGCCGAGGTACTCAACGAGCTCGGTCTGACCGAGACTGCAGAGGAACACCCCTATGATCTGCCGCTGCCGACGCGGCGGCTCGTGGCGTTCGCGGCGATCCTGACCGCCGACCCGGAACTGATCCTGCTCGACGAGCCGACCGCCGCACTCGACGTGGCGTCGCGCAACAGGGTCATCGGGGTCGTTCGGGAACGGTCCCGGCGCGGCAACGCGGTTCTGGCGATTACGCACGATGCTGGGTTCGCCCACGAGGCGCTCAATCGCGGATTGCTGCTGGAGCGGGGGCGTGTCACGCACGACGGTCCGGTCCGGGACGTGATCGACGATGTCCGACTGATTCGTCCGGCGGCGCTCGCAGTGGCACTCGCGCTGGGGCTGACGCCAGGAAACGATCGACGCGCGGAGGTGGCCCGGACACTCCGCTGAAGCATCACGGAAAGAGGGACCATGCCACTACCGCTCACCGCACTCTTTGCATCCGCGATCTACCTGGAGCGTTCCGCTGTTGCGGAGCCGGAGGAAATTGCCAAGGCCGTAACGCTGCTGTATCACGCGGCGGAAGGCGAAAGCATTTCATTCGACGTACGTGGTGACGATCTGCTGATCAGCGGCACCCCGCTCTCACTCGAAGCGCCGGGCGCTGCGATCATCCGGCACGCCCTCGTTGATCATCATACGGCACGACTCACGCTCCCCAACGCCCTCACCGCGTTGCAGTGGCGCGATGTCGTGGAATTATTTGCATCGGCACCGGGCCTCTATCCCACGGTGGACGATCTCCGCGACGCATTGCGATGCACCGTCCCAAACGCCGTTGTTTCGGGGTCGACCGGTGACGAAGCCGAGGGCGACCTCCGTCAATCGTTGTTCGAAATGCCGGGGCTACGCGGCATCGGCACTGCAACGGACGTATCGCGATCCGTCGATCTGCACGATGCCGCACTCGCCGAACTCTCTGCACAACTGGATCCCTTGCTGCGAGTCGCCGCGAAGGCCCGCGCCAACGCGGACTACGACGCGCTGGCGCAAGCGCTGATGCAGATGCACGAACTCGGGGTCGACAGGGACTCCGAGCAGCGTGCGATCGTTGCACGAGAGCGTCGCCGCGTGGTGCCGAGCGAGGTGCTCGAGGCGATGGCGCGTCGAGTACCGCGAGCCGGTGCGTCCAGCGTACTGACCCGCGTGCTCGGCCTGCTGGGCAACGATGGTGCGGCAGCGCTACTCGATGCACTCGCTGGCGCCACTGGACCACATGAGCGACGGGCGTACATCGACGCGCTGGTCGCGGCTCGCGAATCCGACACCGTCATCGTCGAGGCGCTTGGCAATGAACGCACCGAACTGGTACGCGACGCGGCGGAAGTCGTCGGACGTAAACGACTGGAGAAGGCGGTGCCAGTGCTGGTACATCTGCTGCGTCATTCGAAAGTCGACGTGCGCACGACGGCCTGGCACGCGCTGGAACAGATCGGGACCCGAGAAGCGGTGAGGGCGTTGCGGGCGTAGGAGGGGGAGACAGCAGATAGGAGATAGGACGAGGTGATTAGTCCTATCTCCTATCTCCTGTCTCCTGTCTGTCGTTAGGTTTTTCTCATGAACGCCATTCGTAACGTGTTCGCATCGGCGTGGACGTGGTTTGTGTTGTCCGCGCTGATGATTCTCTTCTTCCCCGTCATCCTGCTATGGCGTTTCATCGGCTGGCCGTTCGACCGGATGAACTATCTCGGCGGACGCCTCTACCGCATTGCCGGCGCACTTGCCGGGAGATTGACTCCGCGCTGGCATTTCTCGGTGCGCGGCACGTTACCGACGAACCCGCGTCTCCCGTACGTCGTTGTGTCCAATCACGAATCCTTCTCCGATATTCTGCTGATCTGCCTGCTGCCCTGGGAGATGAAGTGGCTCGGCAAGAGGGAGTTGATGTGGATCCCGGTGGTCGGATGGTTGATGTGGCTGGCGCGGGATGTCGGCGTGAAGCGCGGGCGAAGCACCAGCGCGAAGCTTGCGATGATCGAATGTCGAAAACGTCTCGACGCACATGTATCGGTTTTGATTTTTCCCGAGGGAACGCGCACACGCACCGGCGATCTGCTGCCATTCAAGGACGGTGCATTTCGGCTGGCGATCGAGGCTGGAGTACCAATACTGCCGCTCGCAATTCATGGTACTCGCAACGCCGTCTTGCCCAACGACTGGCGAATCGGCCCTGCAACCGCAGTGGTCGAGGTGCTCGATCCGGTGTCCACCGCCGGAATGACGGTGGACGAACTGAAGCTGGTGGTGCGGGGGAGGATTGAAGCAGCGCGTGATCGACTGCGCGCGACGGTGTAAAGGCGCAGCATGCTGCGCCCTTACCCGCGGATCCTAACGCTCGGCGTAGATCTTCGCGTGACCCGCCGCATCAAACGAATAGACGGTGTAATGCTGCCCGGGAGCGTCCATGCCCGGCGCGCTCTGCGGCATGCCCGGGGCGGCAAGTCCCTTGATGCCAGCCGGCTTCTCGGCAAGCAGCCCCTTCACAAGGTCTGCTGGCACGTGTCCCTCGATGACGTATCCACCAACGAACGCCGTATGGCACGACTCAAGTTGGGCCGTGACGCCGTTACTTCGCTTGAGCGCGGTGAATTCATCCTTGTCTTCGGTCGTTACCGTGAAGCCCTGCTGCTTCATGTACGCGACCCACGCGCTGCAGCAGCCACAGCTCGCCGACTTGACGACCTTGAGCGTCGGCAGCGGCACCGAGTCACTGCGCCAGGCCACCGTCGTTGCGCCGGAAACGATCACCGCCATCGCGATTGCAGAGGTGCGCACGGATCGAAGAGTTAGCATGGATCCTCTAACAAGGAAACGAGAGACGAGAGACGAGAGACGAGAGACGAGAGACGAGAGACGATCGGAAAGAAAAGAGGGGCCCGGCATAACCGGAACCCCTCGTCTCTCTATTCTATCGACTATCGGCGGTTCAGTCCCGGACCAGGATCAGATACTTCCCTGCATCCCAGAACGCGGGCGACGCCACGTGCAGGTTACCCATCAGCTTGCCATCGCGGGTCCCGCTCGAGGCCAGA
>JANYCP010000113.1 GCA_025360265.1 Gemmatimonadota bacterium | reverse complement strand
CCTGCTTGCCGGCGATCGGTGCGGTGACAGGCAGCGCAAAGGTCACCGAGTCGACGTACGTCTCGGTGATGATGTTGAAGTTGTTGTCAGGCGCCATGTCGGGATCGCGCACACGCACGCCACCCGACAAGACGAAGTTGTCACCGGTGACGCTGATCACGGTCTGGACTGGACCGCCGGGCGGCTGCGTTGTGGAGTAGAGGTGCCAGCCGAATGGAATCTTCGCCGCCACGACCACCACGAACTGGTTCCCCTGATGCGGAGCGCGTTCACGGGAAGCAAGTGACCAGGTGATCGGATGTTCCTGCGCCGCAAGCGGAGTAGCAATCAGCGCGAGGAGCCCGACCAACGGTGCGAAACATCGGCGGAAGATTCGCATCAGCCGCCCGCGTTCACTGCCTTGACGTAAAAGTTCTCATCCACCTTGAATTCCGCCGGACTCGCCAGCTTGAAGTCCGCAGTGTCCCACGCTTCGGCCGGATGAATCCATGAGTACACGCCGGGCGTGAGCGTGACCTTGACTGGCATGTCAAACCCGGGGATGACGTTGATCCAACGGAACGACAGCGTGCCCTGGCTGATCCGGTATTCGAGCGTCGGCACCCGCGTGGTGGTGAGGTACTGCTCGAACACCTTGTCAAAGTTGATCCCGGACTGCTTGCTCATGTACTCCTGGACCTGGCGCCCGGTCACGGTCTGGTGCCAGAAGGTCTTGTTCAGGCCACGCAATACGCCGCGCCACTTTTCGTCGTTGTCGACGATCTGTCGCATGGTGTGCAGCATGCTGCCGCCCTTGTAGTACATGTCCCCCGAGCCGTCCTGGTTCACGCCATACGGCCCGATAATCGGCGCATCGTTGCGAATCTGTCGGCGACTGCCGATCAGGTACTTCGCTCCCGCATCCTTGCCGTCCTGACATTCAGAAAATAGCCCTTCGGCGTAATTCGCAAAGCTCTCGTGCACCCAGCTGTCGGCAATATCCTGGGTGGTGATGTTGTTGCCGAACCACTCGTGGGCGCTTTCGTGGATGATGATGAAGTCCCACTTGTACCCCTCACCCATGCCGGAGAAGTCGGTCCACCGCTCCGGCCCACCCAGCGATCCGGCGAAGTAACCGTTCTTGAAATGATTGCCGTACGCAACGGCCGTCTGGTGTTCCATGCCGAGGTGTGGTGTCTCGATCAGCTTGTAGCCGTCGGTGTACCACGGGTAGGGGCCGAACCAGTGTTCAAAGCAGGCCATCATGGGCTTCGCTTGCTGGAACTGCACCTTCGCGGTGTCGAGATGGTAGGCGAGCGGCCAGAAGTCCATGGTGAGCTTGCCGGCCTCGCCCATGAAGATGTCGCTGAAATGCGCGTAGGTACCTGCGTTGACGGCGATATCGTAGTTGTTGATCGGCTCCGCCACGAAATATTCGTAGGTGGTGGTGCTGTCGTTGTTGTGGGTGGTCTTGCGCAACCGTCCGTTCGAAATGTTCACCATCGGGTCGGGCATGGTGATGGCAATTCGTTGCGAATCGGGCTCGTCGGCCTGCGTGTCCTTGTTCGGCCACCAGATCGATGCGCCGACGCCCTGGTTCGCGGTGGTGACCCAGGTATTGCCGAGCGAGTCGTGCTTCCAGATGTATCCGCCGTCCCATGGTGCACGACGCGCGGCGACCGGCTTGCCGTGGTAGTACACCGTGACAGTGCGTCGCGTGTTGTTGCGTTGCTCGGTAGGAAGCGTGGCGAAGAAGGCGTTGCCATCGCGCCGATACGTGACGGCCTTGCCGTCCTGTCGCATGCTGTCCACTTCGAGCGGCATCTGCAGATCGATCTGCATCTCCTGCCCGGGTGACAGCACGCGATAGGTGATGCCATTCCAACCGATGATGCTGCTGTCTGCCGGATTCACCCTGACGTGCAGGTCGTAGAACGTGACGTCCCACCAGGCACGCGCTGGGCCGATGCTGCCACGCAGCGTGTCAGCGTGAGTGAAGGCTCTGGCACCTTGCGCATGACCGGTGCTGCTCGCGACGAGAGCGAGGATGACGACGGTGGCGCAGCGGCGCATGGACCAGCTCCGGGGAGAACGTCGAGTTACGGGGTTTCCGGATCGAGCGGACGCAAGAGCGCGACACGAATGGCGTCCACGACCAGTTGCAGATCGTCGAGCTTGCTCAGCAGCGGCACGCCCAATTGTTCCACGTCGCGATGGATGACGGGATCACGATTGACTGCGGTGAGGAACACAACGCGATGATGCAAGCGCGGAACGCGTTCCACCAACTGGCGATAGAACTCGATCCCGGTCATGCCGGGCATGACAATGTCGCAAACCACGGCATCGGGAGCCGGCGGCCCCTTCAGCATATCCAGAGCCTCAAACGCCGAATTCGCCTCAACTACAGTGTGTCCGTGTCGCTCGAACCGAACCCGTACTACTCGGCGAATCGCCGGATCATCGTCAATCAGGAGGATAAGAGCCATGCCCTAATAGTAGCGACCTCAAGTACCCTGGCATCAAGGTCATCCATCGCGGTTAGCTTTGATGGCTATGACTGGAATAACCTATCAGATGACGTCCGAGGACGTCGCATCGCGATCGCTGCAGGTCACCGTCGATCCCGATCGGCTGGAAGCCACCGAGCGCCGCGCCGTCCGCGAGTATGCCAAGTCCGCGCGACTGCCCGGGTTTCGCAAAGGCCATGCCCCGGAACCGGTGGTTCGTCGCCGCTTCGAGGTGGAAATTCGTCGCTTCGTGCTCGAGGAATCGTTGCGGGAAAGCTGGGACGCGATTCTCAAGGAAACCTCGCTCAAGCCCACTGCCGATCCGCAGGTCCGGAACGTGATCTACGAGACCGGCAAGCCGCTGACCTTCGAGATGCAGGTGGAGATCCGCCCCGAGATCAAGCTCGACAAGACCGGCGGCTTCACGGTGGTCCGCAAGCTCGCGGCGGTGACCGACGAGATGGTGAGCAACCAGCTGCAGGAGCTCCGTGAGCAGCGTGGTACCTGGTCGCCGTTGCCGGGCGTGCGTGCCAAGCCGGGCAATCTCGTCTCCGTCACAGTGACCACGATTGAGGATGGCGTCGAACCGGTCCCGGGCCAGCCCCATGACCTGGTCCTGGGTCAGGGCCAGGCGATCCCGGAACTCGAGGAGCAGATCATGGCGATCGCACCGGGTGAGAGTGGTGACGCCGAGGTACGGTTTCCGGAGGATCATGCGGACGAGAGCCGGCGCGGAAAGACGCGAAAAGTGCGAATCGCCGTGCACGAAGTGAAGGAGCAGCTCCTTCCGGAGCTGGATGACGCCTTGGCGCGGGAACTGGGGGATTTCGATTCTCTGGCGTCTCTGACGTCAAGGGTTCGTGACGACCTTGAGGTCGATGCCCGTCGGCGCTCAGACGACGAGCTGAACGGCGACCTGCTGCGGCAGATCGGCGAGGCGAACTCTGTTCCGGCCCCCGCGTCGATGGTGCACCGCCTGTTGCATGCGTACGCCGAATCGTACCGGGTTGAAACGTCACAATTTGAAACGTTTTCGAAGTCGTTCGAGCCAATCGCCCAGGCGCAGGTGAAGCGGGAGCTGATCCTGGATGCTGTTGCGACGGCCCAGAACCTGCGGGCCACGGAGGGCGATATCGACGAGCGGGTGGCCAAATTGGCGGCCTCCCGGGGAGTCGATCCGGGGAAGTTGTACGCATCGCTGCAGCAGGCGAAGCGGCTGGGCGAACTCGAACACACGATCACCGAGGAGAAGGTGTTCGGCTGGCTCCTCCAGCAATCCACCGTTACCGAGGGTGCGGCGTGACTTACGCGTCGATCTATCCGCCGTACATTATCGAGCG
>JANYCP010000067.1 GCA_025360265.1 Gemmatimonadota bacterium | reverse complement strand
TGGTGCCGAGCCGCGTGCATCCGGGTGAGTTCTACGCGCTGCCGCAATCGCCGCAGATCTACAAGCAGCTGTTGATGATCGCGGGATTCGATCGGTACTTCCAACTGGCGCGATGTTTCCGTGACGAAGACTTGCGCGCCGATCGTCAACCGGAGTTCACCCAGATCGACATCGAGGCATCATTTGTTTCGCAGGAGGATGTGCTCCCTGTTGTCGAGCGAGTGCTGGTCGAGCTTTGGGCGGAAGCGGGTCATTCGATTGCGGCACCATTTCAGCGGTTGACGCACCGCGAAGCGATGGAGCGATTCGGCATCGACAAGCCGGATCTGCGCCACGGTTTTGAGATCGTCGACATCACCTCGACCATCGCCGAAGACGCCATGCCGTTCGTGCGAGATGCCATTGCCGCTGGTGGGCGGGTGCGCGCGATTGTGGCCCCGGGTGCTGCGGCGATGTCGCGCAAGGAGCTCGACACGCTGGGTGAGATTGCAAAGGCGAGTGGTGCGGGCGGCCTGATCTGGGCTCGTCGCGCCGCGGCCGGTTGGGAAGGACAGGGCGTCAAGGCGATTGGTGCGACCACATTGGCGTCGGTCGACGCGCAAGTTGGCAGCGTGCTCTTCGCCGTCGCCGGACTCGACGACGTGACGTCACCGTCGCTGCATGCAGTGCGTGCCGCGTTGACCCGTCGTCCCGGCGTCCAGGCCACCACCGCGCATGCCTTCGCCTGGGTGGTTGACTTCCCGCTCTTCGAGCTCGATCCAGCGACGAACACCTGGGTCTTCACGCATCATCCATTCACCTCGCCCCATCCCGAGGACGTTGCCTATCTCGAAAGCGAGCCGTGGCGCTGTCGTGCGCTGCACTACGACGCGGTCTACAACGGCAATGAACTTGGCAGTGGCTCGATTCGTATCACCAATCCCGCACTGCAGGCCACCGTATTTCGATTCCTCGGAATCGATGCCGAAGACCAACGCACTCGGTTTGGGTTCCTGCTCGATGCCCTCGCGTCCGGTGCGCCGCCACACGGCGGGTTCGCCCTGGGCTTCGACCGGATCGCCATGCTGCTTGCCGGCGCGACCTCGCTGCGGGACGTGATCGCCTTTCCGAAGACGGCCGGTGCCCGGGCGTTGTTCGAGGGAGCACCGACGCCGCTTGGCGCCGCTGAACTCGCCGCATTGCACCTGCTGTCGACTGCAGGGTCCAGCAAATGAACAATGAAGACACCCGCGTTACTGTCGCCGCCGACGGCGCCGACCCGATGGCGCTCGCAGGCATAAATGAAGCGAACTTCATGGAATTGCAGCGCGCCCTCGGGGTGCGCGTGTCGCAGCGCGGCGATGCGGTGACGATGATCGGCAGCACCGCGCAACTGGCGCGCGCGACACCGGTGATGCAGGGAATGATCGACCTGGCGCGCACCGGGCAGTCGATTGCAGCGGAGGATGTCTTTCGCATCGCGACCGAAGGGCAGGTGGGGGAACTCGGTACGCCGAGTGACTCTGGGCGCATCCTGATTCCCGGGCTTCGGCGAGCGATCAACCCCAAGACGCCGGGACAGCGGGAATACCTGCGACTGATCAGCGATCACGACATTGTGATCGGCATCGGGCCGGCCGGCACGGGCAAGACGTATCTGGCGGTGGCCAAGGCGGTGGAGGCACTGGCGCGCAAACAGGTCAAGCGAATCGTGCTGGCGCGTCCAGCGGTGGAGGCGGGTGAATCACTTGGCTTCTTGCCGGGTGACCTGCAGCAGAAAGTTGATCCGTACTTGCGGCCACTGTACGACGCGCTCGAAGACATGATGCCACCAGACAAGGTGGCCAAGGCGCTTGAGATGCGGGTGATCGAGATTGCCCCGCTGGCGTACATGCGTGGTCGGACGTTGAACGATGCCTTCATCATTCTCGACGAAGCGCAGAACGCCACTGGTGCCCAGATGAAGATGTTCCTCACGCGACTCGGCGTGAACAGCAAGGTGGTGGTCACCGGTGACAAGACGCAGATCGACCTTCCGAAGCGCGAAGACTCCGGTCTCGTGCAGGTCGAGCGCGTCCTTCCAGGCATCGAAGGGATTGCATTCCACTACCTGAACGAAGCCGACGTCGTGCGGCACCGGTTGGTAAAGGACATCATCCGGGCGTACGCCGACGACCAGGCAGGTTGATGCGCGCACCGGCCCGATCGGTGGTGACGGTGAATGGCGTTGGCGCGGGGATGGCAATCCGGACAATTCGCGCGGCGGTGGAGCACGTGCTGCAGGCGGAACGGCGTCAGGCCAGGATTGGCGTGACCTTCCTTGGGCCTGCGCCGATGCGGCGCCTCAACGCCGCGAGTCTGGGGCACGACTATCCCACCGACGTGATTTCGTTCCCGTTGCCGCTACCTGACGGCACGGTGGCGGGCGATATCTGCATCTGCCGTGCGATTGCCGCGCGCAATGCGCGCGAACATGGATCCTCGGTTCGCGCGGAGATGCTGCGCCTCGTAATGCACGGCACGCTGCATGTGCTCGGCTACGATCATCCAGACGGTCCGGGTCGGATGCGGTCGCCGATGTGGCGTCGGCAGGAGCGGTACCTCGCGAGCTTCGAATGAATGACCTGATTCGCGGCCTCCCCGCGCTGGCTGGCCTCGTGATGCTCGCTGCCGGTTTGGTGGCCGTCGCCGGTGAAGGCGAAGCAGAGCTTGGCGCCCGCGCGCTGGCGCGCGAAGCGAGCCCCGACGCCGTTCCGCCGGCCCGTTCGCTGCACATCATGCACGTGGTACTCCTCACGGTCGCGGCAGCACTCGCCGCGACCGCCGTGGGATGGTGGACCTACCTGCCACTCTCCGCACTGACGCGCGTCGTGCTGGTGACGCTGTTGGTGTGGGCGGTGGGCGACCTCGCGCCTCGGCTCCTCGCGGCCCTCGCACCGGAGCTGGTGCCGTTCGCGCGAACAGTGGCACTCGCCGCGCGGCCCGCATTCCGTCCGTTGCTCTATTTGGCGAGTCGCTTCGATCGGTCGGCAGCCGGTGCAGTGGCAGATGCCGGCCGCAGTGATGGCCAGACGCCGCAGGACATGGCGCTCGGCGTCTTCTCGCTCTCCACGATGACCGTGTCGGAGGTAATGACGCCGCGCATTGACATCATCTCCGTCGATATCGGCGACAGCGAGGCGGAGGTGATCGCAACATTGCGGCGCAGCGAACACGCGCGTCTCGCGGTGTACGACGGTCACGCCGACGCCGTCCTCGGCATGCTGCACGCCAAGGACATCCTGCCGCGGCTTCACAATGGATCGGCAGTCCACGCCCCGTGGCAGGGACTCATCCGTCCGGCCGGTTTTGTCCCGGAAGCAAAACGGCTCGACCGGCAATTGCGCGATTTCCAGCGGGGCAGTGGGCATCTTGCCATTGTCGTCGATGAGTTCGGCGGCACTGCAGGCCTGGTCACTCTGGAGGACATTCTGGAGCAGATTGTCGGCGAGATTCAGGACGAGCACGATGTCGATGAGGTGCAGCCGTTGCTGCAACATGACGATGGACATTACACGGTGCAGGGTGGCGTGGCGCTCGCTGATCTTGAAGCAGAACTTGCGCACGACTTTGATCGCGAGCAGGTCGCCACCGTCGGCGGACTGGTGCTCGCAGAATTCGGCCGAGTCCCACGAGCTGGTGAAGAACTGGTCATCGACGGGTGGCGGTTCGTGATCGATGCGGTGGCGCGTCGGCGGGTAGGCAGAGTCGTGATCTGGCCACCGCAGCCGGACAGCGAGGAACCGACATGACGTGGCTTCTCCTGTTCGCGGCACTTGCGCTGGCATCGTTTGGCTCAGCTGGTGCCGCCGCGCTGGTCACCACTGCGCGGGTGGCTCTCGCTGAGGCGATCTCGCGTCGATTGCGCGGCGCGCAGGAATCGCTCGACTGGCTGGCCGACACCGAACGCCAGGTGGTCGCGGCCACTGCGGCCACATCGCTTGGTGGCGCACTCTTCGGCGCAGCGATACCTGGCGTAGTGAGTGATGCCTCGCCACTTGGCATCGCGGTGCTGGTGTTTGGCGTGGCCGTTCCGGCGACATTGCTTGGTGGGTACCTGTTGCCCCGATGGCTGACGGTGACGCGTTCGGAAGTGGTGGTGGAGCAGTTGCAGCGGGTGCTTGCCGGCTGGGCCGCGATGCTCAGCGTGGTACTCCCGTCGCGCAACCATGATCCGAATGACGAGGTGCGTGCCCTGGCCCGCGAAGGGACCGCGTCGGGTGTCGGTGGCGACGAATTGGTGATGGTTGGCGGGGTGATGACCTTCGCATCACGACCGGTGCGCGCGGTGATGACACCGCGGACGAATGTGGTTGCGATTCCTCATGACGCGGCATACGGCGACGTGGAAACGGTGTTCGCTGAAAGCGGTTACACCCGGATTCCCGTGTATGGTGCGTCGCTGGACGAAATTGTCGGCATGATCCACGCCTTCGACCTTTTCAAGCATCAGCCGGGTGATCCGCTACCGCTCCGACCGCTGTCCTTCATGCCGGAACAGCGGCCGGCGGGTGACGTATTGCTGGACATGCAACGCGAGCGGCAGCATCTCGCGGTGGTGGTCGATGAGTTTGGTGGCACCGCCGGGATTGTGACGCTGGAAGACCTGCTGGAAGCGCTCGTAGGCGAGATCGCCGACGAAGATGACCTGCCGCTGGTGGCACAGGCGCCAGCTGGCGACCTGATCGAGGTGGATGGCGCAGCGGCACCGTCGATCGTCGCAGAACATTTCGGCGTCGAGCTTCCGGCCAGCGAGGCGGCATCGTTTGGTGGATTGCTCGCCGAGCTTGCGGGACGCATTCCGCGCGTGGGCGATCGGTTTACCGTGCGAGGACTGGAGGTTGATGTCGTGCAGGCTTCGCCGACTCGCGTCGAGCGGGCGATCGTGCGCCGCGGTCCGGCCACACCGTTAACGCTCGATCGTCCATCGCCATGACCTCGCCGCGCGACCAGACCCGAGAGCTGGTGGCGCTGGCGCGCGAAGGGCACATCGCAGCGTTTATCGATCGTGCGTGGCAGATCCCACCCGCTGATCTTGCCGACGTCCTGGTCGCGTTCTCTGCCGAGGAACGCGCCCGCCTGCTGGCCCAACTGCCGCCGTCGCTCGCAGACCATGCCCGCGCCGTGGTGGCCCCCGATCTCCACGCTCGAGGAGCAACCACCGGCGCGTTGATGACCACTCAGCTCGTGGTCGTCAATGAGGCCGATGCCATTGCGTTGGCGATCGAAGCGGTGCGTCGCCAGGCAGCACCGATCGGCGACTTGACTGAAATCTTCGTCGTCGACACCAATCGACGCTTGCGGGGTGCACTCTCGATCAAGCAATTGTTGCTCGCGTCACCCGAGACGCAAGTGCGCGACGTGATGAGTCCCCATGTCAGTCAGGTCGCGATCACCGACGATGTGGTGTTGGTCGCGCGCCTGGTTCGGCGCTACGGCGTGACGGCGGTCGCCGTCCTCGACAGCAATGGCCGATTGGTCGGGCGAGTGACAGCCGATGTTGTCCTCGGCGGTCGTGCGGCTCGGGTGGGCGATGGGCTGTTGCACTTTGGCGGTGTTTCGGGTCTGGAAACCGTGAACGCAAACTGGTCGCTCGCCGTGCGGAGTCGCCTGCCGTCATTGTATGCCTATCTCGTTCCGGCCTTCGGCGCAGCCGCCGTGGTGTTCTTCTTCCGCGGTACGTTGCTGCGCACCGTAACGCTTGCGGTCTGGCTTCCCGTGGTGGCTGGGGTTGGCGGCAACGCGGGCACGCAGGCGTTGGCGACCGCGATCCGCCGACTGATGCAACATCCCGAGCGCCCGGAGCACCTCAGGCGCAGTCTCGCGCGAGAAGCTGCGATCGGCATGGCCAACGGTGTCGCCATGGGCAGTGTCGTGGCGCTCGTTGCCGTCCTCGTGGGCGAATCCTGGAAACTCGGGGCCGTCGTACTTATCGCGACGACGGCTAATCTCATTCTGGCTGGCGTCGTCGGTACCGCGATGCCGACGGTGCTGAAGCGCCTGGGACGTGATCCTGCGCTCGCGTCGCCGGTCGTCGCCACGGCACTCATGGACTGCTGCGGCTTTGCATTGCTACTCGGGTTGGCGAGTCAGTTGCTTCCCTGAGAATTGCGGTATCTTCTACGCTTCACATTCGACAACATCGAGGTCCTGTTGGTCAGACTGCCCGTCGGCATACCGGTGGTGGCCCTGCTTGCGTCGGTAGCGGCCTTCGGGCCGGGATTGATGCCACCCCCGGCCAGCCGATTCACGAGTCCGCTCCCGGTGGTGGGCGATACGCTGGTTGCTCCGCCGGTGCTCGTCAACCTGTCGAAAGCGCCGCACACTGTCGAGGTCAACCTCACCGCTGGACCATCGCGCCTTGCGTTGCTTCCGGGCCATGTCACCGACGCGTTTGCCTACAATGGCAGCGTACCCGGACCGACGCTCGATGTGCACGAAGGCGACAAGGTCATCATCCACTTCACGAACAACCTCGCCGAAAAGACCACAATTCATTGGCACGGCCTGCACATCCCCGCCGATATGGATGGCAGTCCGTTGCGCCCGATCCGCGCCGGCCAGCGCTACGACTACGTCTTCACTATTCCGCGCGGAACAGCCGGTACCTACTGGTATCACCCGCATCCGGACGTCCGCACCGGCTACCAGATCGCCAAGGGACTGTACGGCGCGATCGTGGTCCGTGATCCCGACGATCCGCTGCCGGCGAGCCTGCCGGAAAAGCTGCTGATCCTGTCGGACAATCGCTTCCGCCCTGATGGCTCCCCCGACATCGCGCCGGGCAACTCGCCCCAGGGCCGCGTGGATGAGGAGAACGGCCGCGAGGGAAACGTGCTCTTCGTCAATGGGCAGGTGATGCCGACGATCGCGATCCGGACCGGGGAAGTGCAGCGCTGGCGGGTGATCAACGTCTCGGCGGCGCGGATCTATCGTCTCGCGATTCCGGGACAGACCCTTACCCATGTTGGCGGTGACGGCGGGCTCTTCGAACGACCCGTCGAGGTCGAGGACTTTCTGCTCGCCAATTCCGAGCGGGTGGAGCTCCTGGTACGAGGCGCCGGGGCACCGGGATCCCGCACGACGCTGCAGGACCTGCCGTACGACCGGTACGATCCCCACACGCGTCCAGCCGACTGGGAAATCTCGCGGGACCTGCTCTCGCTCCAGTATCTCCAGGCACCCGCCGTTGCGCCCGTCGTCATTCCGGCAACGCTCCGTCACGTCGAGCGCCTCGACACCAGCCGGGTGGCCGCGCACCGGGAGATCGTGCTGAGTCAGGGGCTGATCAACGGCAGGATGATGGACATGCACCGCGTCGACGTGTGGTCTCGACTCGACAACATCGAGATCTGGCAGATCGAGAACGTCGTCACCATGGATCATCCGTTTCACCTGCACGGCTTCCAGTTCCAGGTGCTCGATCGCGACGGCGTGCCCGAACCGTTCGTGAGCTGGAAGGACGTCGTGAACGTGAAGAAGCATGAAACGGTGCGCTTCGCCGTGCGCTTCGATGATTTTCCCGGTCAATGGATGTTTCACTGCCACATCCTCGATCACGAGGATCATGGCATGATGGGAATCCTGCAGGTCCGTCTACCACCTTCAAGGGGGAAAAAGTGACAGCGCTGAGAGACTCGAAGTACCGGCATCTCGCCTGGATCCTGCCGGTCGTTGCGGTGGTCGTGGTCGCGTGGCTCCGGCCGACGATCGTGAGTGCAACTGAACAGCAGGACGCCGTCACGGCGCAGGTCCTTCTGGGACGCAATATCGTCATCACGCACGACTGCGCCGGCTGCCACGGGGGCAGCGATCCGTCGTCGAAGGGTTGGCTCGACGGCGTTCGCTCGCCGCTCCAGGAATTCGCGATCGGACCGTGTGCTGTGACGCCGGGCGCGCAACCGTGCTTTCACACACGTCCCCGCAACCTCACGCCGGACAACGCGACCGGACTGGGCCGCTTCACGGAACGCCAGATCTTCAACGCGCTTCGATTCGGCCTCCGTCCCGAAGACACGCCGGATGTCGAGATCACCGGCACAACGCCCGGCAAGGGAAACTTCCCGGCGAACCCGCACTACCTTGCCGTGCCGATGCCCTGGCCGGCATGGCGTCACATGACCGACGCCGAACTCAAGGCGATCGCTGCTTACCTCAAGCGCGGTCTGAAACCGTCGGTCAACAAGGTGCTCGACAGCGAAGGGCCGCCGGATTTCTGGGCCAGTGAATACACGGTGGAGAAGATCGGCGCGTTGAAGGCGCCGGCGTTCCCGACCGCGCTGGAAATGCGCCCCAAGTAGTGCGGTGTGCGATCGGGCGCCGCGGCTACCGCGGCGCTCCGATCACACCGCCGAGGAGTACGCCAGCGATTCCCACGCAGGCGATTGCCTTGCTGTACCACGCCGGCTGGCCGTTCGCCTTGCCTCGATTCTGTCCGGCCGACACCACAGACATGACGAGTACCAACGCCGCCAGTGCCATGGCGTGCATTCTGGCGTTGTCGACCGCGATTCTGGTCGTCACGTACCCGCCGGCGATTGCCGCGAGCAGCGAGAGGGTAAGGTTGGCGGTGAGATAGCTCTTCGGGACGGTGCGGTTGTCTGTGTCATTTGGCAGGGTCTGCACCCCGCCCGGGATCAGCGCGGCGGCGGCGGCGATCGTGCCGATCATTACCAACACCGCCATTATCACAAACCCGCCGAGTACTGCGCCGATACTTCGAAACATGTGTGCCAGCCGGTTTGGGATGGGCCAATCTACCACGCCCCGCATTCGTGGCCTAAGTCCAGTCGTGGTGCTAGGTTCCAGCATGGCCGACGCCGCTCTCACCGATGCGCTAATGGATGGAAAAGTCGCCGCATTGGCGCGCGCTGTGTCGATTGTGGAAAACGGCCGCGAGGGGTTTGAGGAGCTGCTGGCCAACCTCCACCCCAAGCTCGGAAAGGCCCGCCGAATTGGCATTACCGGTCCGCCTGGCGCCGGCAAATCCACCCTCACCGAACGTCTCGTCACCGCCTACCGCTCGCAGGGGCATCGCGTCGCCGTGGTCGCCGTCGATCCAACGTCCCCATTTACCGGCGGCGCACTCCTCGGTGACCGGATCCGGATGGAATCGGTCGCCCTCGATCCCGGCGTCTACATCCGATCCATGGCAACCCGTGGCTCCCTCGGCGGCCTCGCCACCGCCACACGTGAAGTGTGCGACGTGCTTGATGCGGCCGGATATGATCGGATCCTCGTCGAGACGGTCGGTGTCGGTCAATCCGAGCTCGACGTCACCCGGATGGCAGACTCGACCGTACTCGTGCTCGTTCCCGAATCGGGTGATGGCATCCAGACACTCAAGTCGGGAGTGATCGAAGCAGCGGACCTGTTCGTGGTCAACAAGGCCGACCGGCCAGGCGCCGACAAGTTGCGACGCGAGTTGGAGATGTCGCTCGATCTGCGCACCGGGAAAGCGGCTCGCGTACCGGCCCACCACGGTGCGTTGCGATCGGGTTCGACGCCAAAGATCGCAACGGCGGTTGACCCCACCGTGTGGCGTCCGCCAGTGCTGGTCACGACCGCATCGCGCAGTGAAGGAATTGGAACGGTACTCGAAGCGCTCGAGCAACACTGGACCTGGCTCGGCACCACTGGCACGCTCGAACTGCGGCGGCGCACTCGATTGGCGCAGCGCACCCGCGAAGTGGTCGAGCGCGCGATGCGCCGCTGGCTCTGGCAGGATTCGCACGCTGACGAAATGATCGCAGCCCGTCTCGACGATGTCACGGCAGGGAAGACTTCACCGTATGACCTGGCTAGTGAAATCGTCACCGCACTGAAGGAAGGGGCGAGAGTATGACGACGATCGGTTCGCACGACGCGCTGCTCGAACGCGTCGCAGCGCAGGAGGAAGAGCTGGCGCGACTGCGGCAGGAACTCGCCGCATGGAAGGCTCGCATCGCGACGATGCGCAGTCGCACCGACAGCGACTTCAGTACCATCTCCGGGCGCGATGTGGAGTCGGTGTACACGCCGCTGGATATCGCCACGATTGAACCGCTGCCAGGAGAGTATCCCTACACGCGCGGCATTCACCCCACGATGTATCGCGGCAAGCTCTGGACGATGCGACAGTTTGCCGGCTTCGGAACCGCCGAAGACACCAACCAGCGCTACAAGTTCCTGCTGGAGCGTGGTCAGACCGGTCTCTCGGTGGCGTTCGACTTTCCGACGCTCATGGGATACGACTCGGATCATCCACGCTCGGAAGGTGAAGTCGGCAAGTGCGGCGTCGCGATTTCGTCGCTCGCCGACATGGAGACGCTGTTCGACGGCATTCCGCTCGACCAGGTCTCCGTATCAATGACGATCAATGGTCCGGCGGCGATTCTTTTCTGCTTCTTCGTGGCTGCCGCCGAAAAACAGGGCGTCCCGATCGCCAAGCTGCAGGGAACGATCCAGAACGACATCCTCAAGGAATTCGTCGCGCAGCACGCGTGGATCTATCCGGTCGAGCCATCCCTCAAGATCATTGTAGATCTCTTCGAGTGGACTGCGACCCACACCCCGCAGTGGAACTCGATCTCGATTTCTGGATATCACATTCGCGAAGCGGGCTCGACGGCGGGCCAGGAACTCGCGTTCACGCTCGCTAACGGTTTCACGTACGTGGAACGCGGTATGGCGCGCGGGCTCGATGTGGATCGCTTCGCCCCGCGTCTCTCGTTCTTCTGGGATGTGCACAACGAGTTCTTCGAGGAGATCGCCAAACTCCGTGCGGCGCGTAGGATCTGGGCACGCCATCTCCGCGATCGCTACGGTGCCCGTGATGAGCGATCGCTCAAGATGCGCTTCCACTGTCAGACTGCCGGCGTGTCCCTCACCGCGCAGCAGCCGGTGAACAACGTCGCCCGCGTCGCCTATCAGGCGCTCGCAGCCGTGCTCGGCGGTACCCAATCGCTGCACACAAATGCGCTCGATGAGACACTTGCGCTGCCCACAGAGCTGTCAGTGCGTGTGGCATTGCGCACGCAACAGATCCTCGCGTACGAAACCGGCGCGGCCAATGTCGCCGACCCGCTGGGCGGGTCGTACTACATCGAAGCGCTCACTGATCAGCTCGAGGCGGAAGCCGAGGCAATTTTCGCCAAGGTCGAGGCAATGGGCGGAACGGTGGCGGCGATCGAGGCCGGGTGGTTCCAGCGGGAGATTGCACAATCGGCATCGCGATTCCAGTCCGAGGTTGAATCGGGTCGCCGCACCGTTGTCGGACTCAACGCTTTCGTTGAGGAACATGAGCCGCCGATCGACATCTTGCGGATTGACGACACGGCGGAAGTGCAACAGCGCCGTCGTATGGCCGAGATGCGGGCCGGCCGCGATCAGGCCAAGGTCGATGCGTGTCTCGCCGAGCTCGACCGGGCGGCGCGAGAAGATCGGAATATCATCCCCGCGATGCTCGACTGCGCGCGGGCGTATAGCACACTCCACGAGATCCGGCACGTGCTCGAACTGGTATGGGGCGCGTATCGTGAGCCGGTGTTCTTCTAAGAGACAGTCAAGGAGCACGTGATGGCGAAGGTTCGACCAACAGCGGCACGTCAGGACATTCTCAGCATGAAGCCGGGGAAGCATCCGGTCATCAGCTGCTATCTCAAACTCGAAGAACGGGACAGGGTCAAGAAGAAGTACCTGACCAAGGCAAAGAA
>JANYCP010000062.1 GCA_025360265.1 Gemmatimonadota bacterium | reverse complement strand
AGATATCGTGGTTGCGGGTGGTGCTGATGCACCACTCGATTCGGAAGTGCTCGCCGTCTTTCAGTCGGCAGGGATTCTTGCACCTGCGGGTGACGCGTTGCCGTGTCGGCCGTTCGACGTGAGCCGATGCGGTACGATCCTGGGAGAGGGAGCTGGAGTGGTCGTGCTGGAGCGTGCGGATCATGCGCGTCGCCGTGGCGCCGAGCCACTGGCGGTGCTCGCTGGCGGCGGGATGAGTGGTGAAGATGGTTCGATGATGGCGCCCGATCCGGCGGGGAGAGGCGTTGCGCGTGCGACGGCGCATGCACTCGCAGGAGTGCGTGGCCGCGTGGGCTGGATCAAGGCGCACGGTACCGCGACGCGCGCCAACGACGCGGCGGAATGTCGTGCGCTCGATGGTGCGCTCGCCGGCGTACCGGTGAGTTCGCTGAAGCCGCTGGTGGGCCACTGTCTTGGTGCGAGCGGGGCAGTGGAACTCGTGGCAGCGGTGCTCGCGCTGCGCGCTGGAGTGGTGCCGGCGACGCTGGGCACCACCAACGTTGACCCGTCGCTCGGCGGAAGGCGCATTGCGCTTGAGCCTGAAAAGTTTGTCGGGTCGACGGCGCTGCTATTGTCGCAGAGTCTTGGTGGGCGGTGTGCGGCGCTGGCGGTGGGGCGGGCAGCGTGACTTGGGGTGGTTGAATGAGGTCCCTCGCTGCGCTCGGGATGAGGGGCTAGGTCGCGGCCACTTCCCGCCTCACCAACCATCCCTGCAACACCCCCGCCACCGATCCGGCACCATACGACACCGCGATCGCACTTGACGCGAACCAGAGAAATCCGAAGGTCATGACGCTCGTCAGCGCGACCATCGATTGAGTCATGGCACGCGAACTTCCTGCCGGCACCATCGCGGCCGTGGCACCTGCCGCCATCAGCGTGGCGATTGCCACCAACCACCGATCCGGTCGGGCGAGATCGGCCACCCAGAGGAAGCGCACCTTGGCGCCAAGTCCCTTGCGCACCGCACCAAAGAGCGCGGCCATCAGTGGCCACTGCACCAGAATGCCAAGCAAGCCAACGACTGAGAACGGCTGATAGCCCACTTCGCGATGCACCGCACGGGTCGCCGTCCAGAGTGCAGCGGGATCGCTGGCGTGTTGCGCCTTGATTACCTCCAGCCGACCGGAGATTGTCTTGAGAATCGCCGCCTGCTTTCGCGCGCTGCGAGCCATGTGCAACGCGAGCGGCATCATCGCCAGCCGCACCACGAACGACACGACGAAAATCGCCGCGCCGAGCGAACCCCCGCACCAGTGCGCGGTGGCAAACAAGAGACTGCGAATGAATTCGGTCACTGGACACAGACCGCGTTCGGGTCGGGTTTCGGATGATCCACGAGCACGCGATGATCGAGACCCGCTACGTGCTTCGCCAGGTCGGCGATGAAGTTGTCGACCTGCGCCATCTTGTTATAGTCGATGTACTGCGGTTCATCGGTGAGCTGATGGTAGTCGGCGTGTCCACCGGTGGTGAAGAACGCGATCGGAATCCCCCACGCGGCATACGAGGCGTGATCGCTCCGGCAATAGATGTTCTGCGGATGCCCGTTGGCGTCCATGCCATAGTCGAACACAATGCCATGCTTGCCCGATTTGTTCACCGACTCGGCGAGATCGCCGAGTTCGGTGGAGAGGCGACGAGAGCCGACCGCCTGCAAGTATCCCGGGCCGCCATGCAGCTTCTTGCCGTCGATGCTGTTGCCGGTCTCGTCGGTCGCAGCACCACGGCCCACCATGTCGATGTTCAATTCGGCCACGATGCTTTCGCGCGGCACCGTGGGATGTTCGGCGAAGTAACGTGATCCCCAGAGCCCGCGTTCCTCGCCCACATGCCACACAAACAGGATCGAACGCTTCGGCTTCACCTTCAACGACGCGAGATACTGGGCGATTTCGAGAACCGACACGCTGCCGGAGCCATCGTCGTCGGCGCCGTTGAAGATGGAATCGATGCGCGCCGACTTGCCGCCGCTCCGCTTCCGGAT
>JANYCP010000196.1 GCA_025360265.1 Gemmatimonadota bacterium | reverse complement strand
GCCAGACAACACCCAAATCCAGCCCACCCGCCGCGACTTTCTCGCGTCCGCTGCATCGGCTGCCGCCTTCGCCGCGCTACCACGTTCGCTGGACGAACCGCTCCCAATTCTCGGACGCGGCGATTTCCGCTACACGATGGATCACCGCTGGGCCAAGCTTCCCGCCAGTGTGCGATTCGGCTACACGCACGGCATCGTGGAGGATCAGGCCGGACGTTTCTATATCGCCAACCAGAGTCGCGAGGCAATCGTTGTACTCGATGCCCAAGGGAATTTCCTCGGGTCGTGGGGCCAGGCATATGCCAAGGGCGCGCATGGCCTCCGCATTTCGGAAGAAGCGGGCACAGAATACCTCTATTTGGCGAACACTTCCCTCGGCACAGTCGTCAAGACCACGCTGAACGGTGACGTGGTGTGGCAGGCAGGGCGCCCGTATCTCGCCGGCGTGTACTCACCGGACCGGGCGTACAGTCCCACTGAATCTGTTGTGGGGCCGAATGGCCTGCTCTATGTGGCGGATGGGTACGGCCAATCGTGGATTCACATTTATGACGCCAAAGATGGCCGATATCTCGATTCGTTTGGCGGACAAGGAAATGAGCCAGCGAGTCTCAAGCAGCCGCACGGCATCTCAATTGATGGGCGCAGCGGCGTTCCACGATTGCAGGTCTCCGATCGCGGCCATGTCCGCATCGTGAACTTCACCCTCGAAGGAAAGTTCGTCGGCGAGATTCTCGACAAGGCGGATTTGCGGTTCCCTTGCACGTCGCTGCATCGCGGCGACCTGATGTACGTACCCGATCTCTACGCGCGCGTTTCAATCTTCGACAAAACGAATCGCAAGGTGGCTGACCTGGGTGACTATCTCGAGGGAAAGCCGTTCACGTCAGACGCCGACTTCGGGACGACGTACCCGGACCTGAAAGGATATCCGAATATCGCCCCCGAGAAGCGGCGACAGGATCACTTCATTTCGCCGCACGCACTCTGGGTTGACCGTGCCGACAATATCTATGTGGTGGAATGGATTTCGGACGGCCGCGTCACGAAGCTGACGAAGATCTGACGGCCAGGTACCGCTGTCGCATGGCGGCAGCGGTCTTGTGGTCGCCGGTGTGGCTCCATCCCGGCGGCATCACGACGTAGGCAAGCTTGTTGACCAGCCCCGGCGCCCGCCTGACGTCCACCCAAAGCGCCCGGATTTCCCCGAAATAGAAGTCCCAGAAGCTGCCGGCCCGGACCGATCGGGTAACGCCGTATTCCGGCGCCATTTCGATGTGTTCGTCCTGCAGTGTGCCGAACACCCGGTCCCAGACGTTGAGCAGGTTGCAAAAGTTCCTATCGATATAGAGCGGATTGCGGGCATGGTGCACCCGATGATGCGACGGCGTGAGGATGAACCGATTGAGCACGCCCAGGCGCCCATCGCGGACGAGATATTCTCCGGCGTGAATGAACATTCCCCACGTACCATCGATGAACATGATCACGAACAGCAACGGCGGACTCACACCCAGCAGGATGCACACTGATGTCCGGATGATGTCTGCATATGGTGCTTCAAGAAAGAAGTGCGCATGCGAAACGAAGAGATTCATGCTCTCTGGTGTGTGGTGGGTTGCGTGCAGGCACCAGAGGAGCCGCACCTTGTGCGCGCCATAATGGTAGATGAAGTGGCCCAGCTCCCAGACGATGTAGCCATAGATGAGCCAGTACCATGTGATGTGACTGTGAAACATCGCGAACCGCTCGAAGAATCCGATGCTGAAAGCGAGCGCGGCGATCGAGATGAATGAGCCGAGCACCCGGTTCATCACATAGGTGAAGAAGATCACCTTGTAATCACGGACCTTGAAATTCTTGTCGAAGAGCGCCCGGACCACTTCGACGACGACAAGCACCGGCAGCACCGGCCCGATAGCACCGGTGAACCCCTGCCACGTGAGAAGCGGGGAATAATCGTGCGCCGCAGCCATGGCGATCCAGGACTGGATGCCGAAGAAGCCGAGCAGTTCTTTCCAGACGATGGCGAGTGGGTTCATGCTCTTCCGGGCAGTATACGACTGGGCAGCGGATCGCGACAGCGCCGCCCGCCCTCGCAAACCCGGAAACAGGTCTTACCTTTGAGGGATCCCGGTCCCGCACTGGAGCCCATCCCATGCCCTATACGCTCAAGGTCAACGGCAAGACGGTCACCGTCGACGTTCCCGGTGAAATGCCCCTTCTCTGGGTGCTTCGCGACGTCCTCGACCTCAAGGGTGCCAAGTTTGGCTGTGGCATCGCCCGATGTGGCGCCTGCACGGTGCACGTCGGGGGCACCGCGACCCGGTCGTGCATCACACCGGTGTCCAACGTCGACAACGCGACGATCACCACCATCGAAGGCCTCTCGCCCGATGGAACGCATCCACTTCAGAAGGCGTGGGTCGAACTCGATGTCGCCCAGTGCGGATACTGCCAGCCAGGCCAGATCATGACGGCCGCAGCACTCCTCGCCAAGAAGGCGAAGCCCACCGACACCGAAATCGACAACGCCATGGATGGCAACATCTGTCGCTGCACCACGTACGTCCGGATCCGCAAAGCGGTCCGTCAGGCAGCGGGTGGAGCATGACCATGACTCTTGATCGGCGCGACTTTCTCCGCGTCACAACGTTGGCCGGTGGCGGACTCCTCCTCGGCTCCTATTTCGATCCGGCCAAGGCCGCAATCGCCACACCGCTCGCCGACTGGATGCCGAACAATTTCATCCGCATCGCGGCCGACGGAACGATCACGCTCATTGCCAAGAATCCGGAAATCGGTCAGGGCGTCAAGACGTCCTTTCCGATGATCCTCGCCGAGGAACTCGACGTGGACTGGAAGAGCATCACGGTCGAAATGGCGATGGCCGACAGCACGAAGTACGGCAACCAGAGCGTTGGCGGCAGCTCGGGCACACCCTCGAATTACGACAACCTCCGCAAGACCGGCGCAGCTGCACGGCAGTTGTTCATCAGCGCAGCGGCACAGACATGGACCGTGCCCGAGTCCGAATGCACAACGGCCTCCGGCGCAGTGCTCCACGCCAAGAGCGCCCGGCGCGCGAAATACAGTGAGTTGCTGAACAAGGCCGCAACATTGCCGCCGCCCGACATGGCAACCGTGAAGCTCAAGGATCCGAAGGACTTCAAGATTATTGGTACCCGCGTTACCAACGTCGACGCGCCGGCGATCGTCCGCGGGAAGCCAATGTTCGGCATAGACGTGACGCTGCCGGGCATGCTCTACGCCGTGTACGCGAAGTGTCCGGTGTTCGGCGGCAAGGTGGTGAGTGCCGATCTCGATTCGGTCAAGGCGATGCCAGGTGTGAAGCATGCGTTTGTGGTTGAGGGGCTTGCCCCGGGAATGAGTGCAGGACTGAACCCCGGTGTTGCCATTGTGGCCGATACCTGGTGGGCCGCCAAGACCGCACGCGAAAACCTGCAAGTCAGCTGGGACGAAGGAACCACGACCGGCCAGAGTTCAATGGAGTACGCGCAGCAGGCCACGGCGCTGTCAAAAGGGACGCCGACGATGCCGTTGCGGAAGGACGGCGACGCCGACGCTGCGCTCGCCAGCGCCGCGAAAGTTGTCGAGGGTGCATACTCCTATCCGTTCCTGGCGCACGCGCCAATGGAACCGATGAACTGCACGGCCTCATTCAAGGATGGCAAGCTGGAAATGTGGGCACCGTCACAAGGCCCGCAGAGCGGCGGCGCCATGGCGGCACGCGCGCTTGGCATCGCGGCTACGGACGTCTCAGTGCACATCACCCGCGCGGGCGGTGGCTTTGGTCGCCGCGCATTCAATGACTTCATGGTCGAGGCTGCGTGGATCGCCAAGGTCGTTGGGGTTCCGGTGAAGTTGGTCTGGTCGCGGGAAGACGATATCCAGCACGACTACTACCGGCCCGGCGGATTCCACTTCCTCAAGGGTGGCGTGGACGCAGCCGGAAAGCTGGTCGCCTGGAAGAATCACTTCGTCTCGTTCGGCGAGAATGGTCGTTTCACCAGTCAGGCAGACCTCAGTGGCACCGAGTTTCCTGCCCGCTTCATTCCACACTTCACGTCTGAAGCGTCGTTGATGCCGCTCCGGGTTCCCACCGGATACCTCCGCGCTCCGGGAAGCAATGCGCTCGCATTCGTCATGCAGTCATTCATTGATGAAATGGCGCACGCTGCTGGCAAGGATCCGCTGCAGTTCCGGCTCGACCTTCTGGCCACACCTCAGGTAGTTGCGGCGCCGGCTGCCGCACCTCCGGCAGGCGGTCGAGGTGGTGGTGGCGGATCATACGATGCGGCCCGCATGCGGGGTGTGCTTGAACTGGTGCGCGACAAGTCAGGCTGGGGGAAGCGTCAGCTGCCGGCGGGCACCGGGATGGGCGTGGCGTTTCACTACTCCCATCGCGG
>JANYCP010000315.1 GCA_025360265.1 Gemmatimonadota bacterium | reverse complement strand
GGCCAGCCAGGCGGCGCTTGAAGCGGCAACGGCCAATAGCACCGTGCGCGCGGCCGCCCTCGACCTGCTTGCGGCTGATGCACTCATTACACTGGCGTTGCTGCGCTCGGCCGCAGAAGCGATTCCCGCTGGCAAGGTGACCATGTTCCTGACACCGACACTGGTGGAGGAGCGCGGCGAACTCGGCGCCATCGCTGATGCGTTCCGCGCCGAAAAGAAATCCGGCGCCATTCTTGTGCTGTTCAATGCCACAGCGCCGACGGCGCTCGCGGTTGCAGTTACCGATGATCTCGTGGCGTCAGGCAAGGACGCCAACGCCTTTGTGAAGCTGGTGTCGGCCAAGTTCGGCGGCCGTGGCGGTGGACGGCCGACCTTTGCAAGTGGGTCGCTTGCGGTCGACAGTGTGGAGGCGGTCGCGCGCGAGTCGTTTCCGGCATTGCTTCGCGAGTGGATCAGCGAATGACGTTGGACGATGGAAAAGCGTGGTTCGCCGCGCATACCGACGGCGCACCCGACGCGCTACGAGTTCGATCACAGCGCTTCTTTGATGCAACTGGCGACGGGAAACTTGTACCGCAGCTGGCCGCGGCCAGCCAGGCGGCGCTTGAAGCGGCAACGGCCAATAGCACCGTGCGCGCGGCCGCCCTCGACCTGCTTGCGGCTGATGCACTCATTACACTGGCGTTGCTGCGCTCGGCCGCAGAAGATCCGGCAGGCCTGGGTGCTGCCGCCCGTGCGTTGCGTCATCAGGCGACCGTTCTCGCATGATCGACCTGCACGGCCACCTGCTTCCCGGCGTCGATGACGGGTCGCGCACCGTCGAACAATCGGTGCGTGTCCTTCGCGCCTTTGCAGCGAAGGGAATCACTGATGTCGTCTGCACACCGCACTTGTTGGCCTCCAACCTGGCACTCGGCTGGCCGGCCAACTATGAAGACGCCTGGACCAAGCTCAAGGAATGGATTCCCAAGGACATTCGGGTGCATCGTGGCGCGGAGGTCATGCTTGACCGACCGATTCCAGCTGTCGCGAAAGAACGGAAGGTGACCATCGCGGGATCACGATACCTGCTGGTGGAATTCACCAGGATGGTGCCGGCCGAGATTGTCTCCCGCGCGCTCTCCGAAGTGATCCGGCTGGACCTCGTACCGATCCTGGCCCATCCAGAGCGGTACTCGTCGTGCTCCGCCGACACAGTGCGGGTGTGGCGGGAACTCGGCAGCGTGATCCAGGTGGACGCAACCACGATGACACTGGCGCGGCGCCGCGGCGAACGTGCTCGCGCGTTGGTGGTGGCTGGGCTCGCGGATATCCTCGGGGCCGACAATCACGGCGATGACCGCAATGTGGCGACGGCGCGTGATTGGTTGTGCGAGCGTGGTGGAGCAGAGCAGGCGACGCTCTTGCTCGAGACGAATCCACGCGCGATTCTTGATGACGTGAGCATTTACGAGGTGGATCCTTTGAGAATCCGCACATCGCTATGGCACAAGGTGCGACGACTATTCGGGTCCGGATGAGCGATTCCGCACGGATCGCCGCCGGTCTCCGGTCGCTGGCGGTCGTGGCCAACAACGTCGCGGCAAACACCGGAGCGCTCGATCCCATTGTCGGTGCGATGCGCAAATGTCTGGTGGGCGGTGGCACGCTGTTCTTTGCGGGCAACGGTGGGTCCGCTGCAGATGCGCAGCACATCGCCGCAGAGTATGTGGTGCGGTATCGGCGCGGTGCTCAGCCGGCGCTCCGCGCTATCGCCCTGACCACTGACGCCTCGATTCTCACCGCCTCAGCGAACGACTTTGGCTATGACCAGGTGTTTGCCCGCCAGATCGAAGCGCTTGGCCGGGTCGGCGATGTGCTCATCGTGCACAGCACGTCCGGCGACAGTGCCAACTGCGTCGCGGCCGTGGATCGGGCGCGGACCCTCGGAATCACCACGATTGGTTTTCTCGGCGGGACGGGAGGGACGCTCACCGCGCTCGTTGATCATGCGTTTGTCGTGCCGGATCAGCAGGTGAATCACGTGCAGGAATTGCATCTCGCCGTGCAGCACCAGATCGTGGCCATTCTCAGTGAGGAGCGAGGCGGATGATCTCCCTGGCCGGGAAGCGCATTCTCGTGACCGGCGGGTCGCGCGGCATCGGACGGGCGACGGCACTGCTGTGTGCCAAGGCTGGCGCCGACGTGGGGATTACCTACCATTCCCGCCGTGCGGACGCTGATGCGGTTGCCCGCGAAATTCGTGCGATGGGTCGCCGCGCCTATCTCGGCGGCGGCGATCATGCCGACGCCAATCGCGTCTCGCAAATTTTCTCCGAGGTGCAAGCCGTATTTGGCGGGCTCGATGGCTTCGTCGCCAACCACGGCGTCTGGCCGACCGCTGACGTGGCGCTCTCGCAGCTCGCTCCCGAACGCTGGCGCGAGACGATGCGGGTGAATCTCGATGGGGTATTCCTGACGACCCGGGCGGCACTCGGGTTGATGACGGGAGGTGGCCGCGTTGTGATGGTCGGCAGTACGGCGGGCCAGCGCGGCGAAGCATTCCACTCGGACTATGCCGCGACGAAAGGTGCAATCATGTCCCTGGTGAAGTCGCTGGCCATCGAGTGCGCACCGGGCATCACGGTCAACTGCGTGGCGCCTGGTTGGGTCGACACCGAAATGACTACCGATGCATTCGCCGGTGCTGAGCGGGCGCGACTAGCGGCGACCATTCCGGTGCAACGCATTGCGTCGGCCGACGACATCGCCGGTCCGATCCTCTTTCTGCTGTCGGACCTGGCACGTCATGTTACTGGTGAGATCCTGAACGTCAACGGCGGTTCCGTCCTTTGCGGATGAGGAGTGAGTCATGATTGGCACACGCAGTCAGCTTCGGGCAGTGGCCGTGATCGGGTTGCTTTGCCTCGGCGTCAGTAATGTCGTCGCACAGGGCGCCATCAATACGCTCACCGCTGCCCAGAAGAAGGATGGGTGGCGACTGCTGTTCGACGGCAAGACGACGGCAGGCTTCCGCGGCTACAAGACCGACACGGTGCCAGCGGCATGGCACGTCGTTGAGGGCGTGCTCACCAAAACCGTAGGCACCGGAGACATCGTCACCAAGGAGGTCTTCCAGGATTTCGCACTCCAGTTCGACTGGAAGCTCGCCACCGGCGGGAATTCGGGTGTGTTTTATCGCGCCAACGAGGAGTTCGATCACATCTACTGGACCGGCCCGGAGTTTCAGTTGCTGGATGATGCCAATGCGCCCGACGGCAAGAATCGCCTGACGTCTGCCGGGTCCGCGTATGGCCTGTACGCCGCGCCGGCGGGCGTCGTCAAGGCGGCCGATCAGTGGAACACCTCACAGATCATCGTGAAGGGGAACCATGTGGAACACTGGATGAACGGCCAGAAGCTGCTCGAGTATGAGCTCCTGAGCCCCGACTGGGAAGCCAAGGTCAAGGCGAGCAAGTTCGGCGTCTGGCCCAAGTACGGGAGACTCGCCAAGGGAATTGTCGGCTTTCAGGGCGATCACAACGGCGCGTTGTCGTTGCGCAATATCATGATTCGCGAGATCAAGTAATCGACGTGCCGACCGAGATCGCGATTCCGCCGCAGGTGGTCGCGATCCTCCAGCGTCTCGAGGACGCTGGCTACGAAACGTGGTGCGTCGGTGGTGCGGTCCGCGACGCCCTCGCGGCAGACGGACATCAGGACTTTGATCTCGCCACGGCGGCCCCGCCAGAAATTGTGCGGTCCTTGTTCCGTCGCACGGTGGCGGTCGGGATGGAGCATGGCACCATCGGTGTG
>JANYCP010000277.1 GCA_025360265.1 Gemmatimonadota bacterium | reverse complement strand
ACGCTCATGGTTCCGTCCCATGAGCCGCGCGAGAAGCTCCCGACGATCTTCCCGTTCACCGTCTCCAGGTTCGACGCACCGATGCCGTCGAAACGGATGTCGCCGTTGACGATGTTGATCTTCGACTCCACGTCGGCGCCGGTGATCGTGACGTTCCCGTTGACATCATCGACGGTAAGGAGTGCGCCCGCCGGCACCTTGACGCTGTAACGCATCTCGACCTCGAGCCGAATATTGCGGCCGCGGGAGTCGCGACTGTCGTCGTCGTCGCTGTTGTTGCCGCGGCAGCTGTTGCGATTCGGGTCGCGGGTCAGGTAGATGGTACAGACATGCATGCCGCCGCCGCTGGCCTCTTCCATGATCGCCTTGACCAACGCGCCATTGCCCTCCTTCACGACTTTGGTGACCGTCACTTCTGCCGTGCGACCCGTCGCTCGAGTCACATCGATCTGGCCATTGATATTCTCGACTTCGAGGCGAGCGCCCTGGGCAAGCTGCTTGGTGAAGTGATAGTCCTGTGCGGCAAGCGGAGCTGTCGTGGTAATGGCCGCAAGTGCGAACAGTGCGTGACGCATGATTGCATCTCGAGTTGATGGGATGTTCACGGGCGACCGCGTCCGCGGCGCCGCGTTGGATCAACCTGGGTCTCTCCGTGCTTCACACCGTCACTGCTGCGCAGGTGGATCGAACCGTCCACGGTCCGCAGCTCGAGCGTAGGCCCACCGCCGGTGCCGAGATCGCCGTGAAATGATTGCGGGCCCCACTTGCCGCTCACGGTCATTGCGAAATCGCTGGCGATGTCGCCGTCGACGCTTTGGCCGCTCACGCGCGCGTTCATCTTGGCCGGCAGCGTGAGATCGATCGTGCCATCGACAGTGCGCACGCTCAGGGCATGGGTCCAGTCGGCATTGGTGATGGTCGCCGTAATTGCGCCGTCGACCGTATTCAGTCCTTCAGGAGCGACGCCATTGAAGGTGATGCTTCCGTCCACACTGCGGATGTTTGCGGGCATGTCGATCCCGTGGGCGTTCACGTTCCCGTCCACCGTGTTGATTGAGAGCGCCACTCCAGCCGGCAACCTGATGTCGTACTGCATGTCAACGTCGAGCGGCTCGCGCCGGCTCCGATCGTTGTGGGTGCGATGATCGCAGCCGTCGGTATCGCCAACCTTCTCCAGGTACACGGTACAGACGCGAAAGCCACTCGACGTCTCCTCGAGCACCGCTTTGACCAGGGCGCCATTTCCCTTGCGAACAATCTTGTGCGCCACGATCTCGGCGCTCTGGCCGCGACCCTGCGTGACGGTCACATTGCCGTCAATGTTGCTTACCGAGAGGCGTTGCCCCGCCTTAAGGGCCGGCGTGAACCGGGTGTCGCTGGTGCTGATCGGTGGCTCCTGGCGGGTCGCACGGGCAGCCGTGTCGGCGCGGCGACCACGCTGCGCGGAGGCCGGGGTCCCGACGGCGGCGACGAGAGCGGTGGCGAGGAGGAGTTGGCTTCGCATGGCGGACGTCCTTGGCTGAACTGGGTTGGGGCGCGATCTTCCGAGGAGTAAGACGGCTGTCGCGCCCCCAAGGGTTGCAACCGCCCCAGCCCAGCCCCGGAGCCAGCATGCCCGCCCTCGTGAATCGCCGTGGTTTCGTTGCCGCCTGTGCCGCCCTTGGCCTGACGCCCGAATTTTCCCACCAGCTCTGGGCCGAGGCTGCGCCCGGCGCCGACGGCGAGTCGCCGGTCTCGCTCGATCCGATCACCAAGGAGCAGATCGTCGCGGCCGAGAATGTTCTCGGTCTCTCGTGGCGTGACAAGGACCGCGACATGATGCTCCGGACGTTGCAGGGTGCCTTGGCTGGCTACAGCGCGCTCCACGCCATTCCACTTCCGAACTCCGTGCCGCCCGCATTCCACTTCGATCCGGTTCCGGTCGGCAAGGTGGCAGTTGGGCAGCCCAAGCCCACGCCGCGCGTCGTCAAGCCAATGCCGCCGGCGAAGAAACCGGACAACGAATCGGACTGGGCATTCGCCGGCGTTGCCAAACTGAGTCGCCTGATTCATGCGCGCCAGGTTACGTCGCGGCAACTGGTGGAGCGATCACTGGCTCGGATCGAGAAGTACACCCCGGAATTGCTCTGCGTCATCACGGCGACAAAGGAACGGGCGCTGGAGCAGGCGGATCGGATGGACGCTGAGGCGAAGGCGGGGAAGTTCCGTGGGCCACTGCATGGAATTCCGTACGGCGTGAAGGATCTCTTCGCTGTGCCGAAGTACCCCACCACATGGGGTTCACCGATCTACAAGGATCAGGTACTCGATGTGACAGCAGCAGTGGTCGAGAAGCTCGACGCCGCTGGTGCGGTGCTGGTGGCCAAGACATCGCTCGGCGAGTTTGCCCAGAATGACGGCTGGTTTGGTGGACAGACGAAGAACCCATGGAACACGGCACAGGGCTCGAGTGGTTCGTCAGCCGGATCAGCGAGCGGTGTGTCAGCAGGGCTCTATCCGTTTGCGATTGGAACCGAGACACAGGGGTCGATCATTTCGCCATCGACCGTTTGCGGAGTGAGCGGATTACGGCCGACATACGGTCGCGTGTCGCGGTACGGCGGGATGGCGCTCTCGTGGACGATGGACAAGGCGGGACCGATTGCCCGCAGTGCCGAGGACCTGGCGCTGGTCTTTGCAGCGATTCATGGCAGCGATCCGCGCGATCCGTCGACGCGCGACATGCCGTTCGACTTCGATCCGGCGCTGCCGTTGTCGAAAATCCGGATCGGCGTAACCGCAAACATGTTGACGCCACCGGACACGGCTGCGATGCGTGCGGCCGCGGCGAACAACACTGCGGTCGGTGGCGGTGGTGGCGGCGGGCGCGGTGGTCGCGGCAATACGCCGGAGCAGGCAATGGCGACGTTCC
>JANYCP010000274.1 GCA_025360265.1 Gemmatimonadota bacterium | reverse complement strand
CAATCGGTCGGTGAACTGCTCGCCACCATTCCCGGCGTATTCGTCAAGCACGCCGACTGGAGCGGGATGCCCGAGATGCCAGATCTCTTCGGGCGAGGTGCGGCGTCGGTGGAGTACGTCGTCGACTGCGTGCCATACCTTCCCATCGGACCGGATTCCACTGCGGTAGAGCCAACGGTAGTGCTTGATATGCTCGAGCGCGTCGAGGTGGAACAGTCACCCGGAATGATTCGGGTATTCCTCTTTACGCTTCGTCACAGCTTTCTGGCGCCGCGCACCAAGATCGGTGCATCGCAAGGCGACCGTGGCAACACGCGTTACTGGGGTTCGTTCGAGCGCCGCTACACCAGCGGCATGGGGCTGAGCGTGGGCGCGAGCTACCTCGGACTCAATGCGGCACCGGACAACACTGGCGGCGGCAATACACCGAGCGGCTGGTTGCAGCTGAGTTACGCGCCGTCCACCAAGTTTGGCGTGCAAGCACAAATGATCACCCAACTGTACGATCGCCACGCGTTACTTGCCGAGACGACGCACGACACGTTGCTACGAATGTTCAAGGGGACGCGCACCGACGAGCAAGTGCGAGTGTCGCTGCGCCAGCGCGCCGACGGACTCGGCTCGAGTCTTGATCTGTTCCTCGCGCGTTCGTTGTGGTCCAGCGACTCGGTGCCAATGGCCAGGTCATTCGGGGAGTTCGGCCTGATCGCTGCGCGCCGTGCACCGACGTGGTCGGCGCAGATCAGCGCCTGGCACTACACACGAATCACTTCGCTTGACACGCGACTCGACCTCGGCTGGAACCCGCTTGAACGCGTCAGCGGGTCGTTGCAGTTCGTCGGCCAGCGGCATGACGGCAATCGTAGCAGTCAGTGGGCGACAGCCCGCATCGGATTTGGATCGCCGGCAGGATTCTCCGTCGCTGGAGTGGTGAGCGATGGCCGTCGCGTGCAGTCGCCGACACTGCTCGCTGATTTGGGCCAACGTTTCACCGACGCGGAGCTCCTCGCCGGATTTCATTCACGAATTCTTGCCATCGATGCAGGGTACGTGACCAATGACGCCTGGCAGCCGCAGGCCTTTCAGGAATTCGTGGCGGTGCCGGCGTTGGGCCCGCTGGGGCGCACCAAGTGGGTGACGGCTCACCTGAGGCTTTCGCCCACCAACTGGTTTACCGTCGAGAGCCGATTCCAGAATCCACTCGACAATGCGACCCCGGACGGCGCACCACCGCAGCACTTCCTCTCGACTGCGACGATTCGGTCGCGCTTTCTCCACAATTTTCCCAGCGGAATCTTCGGTCTCAAGCTCCAGGGGGTTTTCGAGAACTGGGGAGCGGGGATCGGCGGCCGGGACGCCCAGGGTGCGTCGATCGTGCTGCCCGCAGCGACCTTTTTCCGAGCCATCGTCCAGTTTCAGATTGGGCCGTTCATCGCCTATTACGACCAGATTAACCTGGGCGCCACCCGGACGGGGTATGTCCCGAAGTACCCAATTCAGGTGCCCGGGCAGACCTTCGGCATCCGCTGGGAATTCCACAACTAGGGCTAATTCCGCTATCTTGCCTGGCTCTAGATCTCCCGGAGCCTTGTGTGGCGTTGAGCATGACCGGATTCGGGGCTGCCGAGGGAGACGTGGCTGGGCGGCGGGCCAGGGTGGAGATCCGGACGGTCAACCACCGGTTTTTCAACCTCGCGGCTCGGCTGCCTAATGAGCTGTCCGCGCTCGAGGGTGAAATGCGGGAGGCGCTACGTCGGGAGTTCGAACGCGGGCACATCAACGCGCAGGTGCGATGGCTGGATGATCCTGCGGCAAGCGCCGGAATCGACACCGAGCGTGCCGGGGCAGTCGTCGATGCGCTTCGGGCGCTCCAGGAACGGTTCGGCTTGGGTGGTGAGGTGACTGTCGAGCTGGTGGTGCGTCAGGCGGATGTATTCGGTTTGCGGCGAAGCGACGACAGTTCAGGCGTGCCGTGGAGTGCGCTCGCGCCGCTAATGGCTCAGGCCGCTGCCGAATGTCGCACTGCTCGCAAGCGGGAAGGTGACGCGCTTGGTGCGGAGCTGTCCGATCGGCTGGTGGCGATGGAGAAGGCGGCAGCGCGAATTGCGGAACGGGCACCGGAACGGTTGGGGCGCGAGCGCGATCGTTTGTCAACCAACGTGCTGCAACTCCTCGACGGACGGCAGGTCGACGAAGCGCGATTGATGGCGGAATTGGCGATTACGGCCGATCGCCTCGACATCACCGAGGAACTGGTGCGCTTCAAGTCGCATCTCAGCGCGGCACGCGAGGCGCTGGGCCGGGGACAACCGGTTGGCAAGCAGCTTGGCTTTCTGGCCCAGGAAATGGGCCGCGAGGTCAACACGATGGGTGCCAAGGCAAACGATGCACAGATCGCCCACGAGGTCGTGGCGATGAAGGGTGAGCTGGAAAAGGTGCGGGAGCAACTGGAGAATCTCGAGTGACTCCAATGATCGTGGTGATCTCGTCGCCCTCGGGGGGTGGCAAGACCAGGATCACGCAACGACTGGTGAGCGATCGGTTGGATTGTGGCTACTCGGTGTCGGCGACGACGCGGGCGCCGCGTCCCGGCGAAGTGGATGGTGTGGCGTACCACTTTCTCTCGGCTGATGCATTTGAGCGGCGAGTGCAGAACGGTGAATTTGCCGAGCATGCGGTGTACAACGGCAACCGCTATGGCACGTTGACCAGTGAACTCGTCAAAGTGATGCACGGCGGTCAGCACGCGGTGCTTGACATTGAAGTGATCGGGGCGCGACAGGTGCGGGCGCGCTTTCCCGACGCAGTACTGGTGTTCGTGGTGCCGCCGACTGGCGCGGTGTTGGCAAAGCGTCTGCGAGATCGCGCAACTGAGCCAGAAGCAGTAGTGGCAGGACGGTTGCGGCGCGCGATCGACGAAATCAGTGCAGCAGTGGAATACGATTACGTAGTGGTGAACGACGAGTTCGAGCTGGCGGTGTCTGCCGTCAATGCCATTCTCGATGCAGAAGCACGGCGAACCAGTCGGCAGCGTGACTTTACCGTCGTGCTCGACCGACTTCGAGCCGAAGTGGGTGCGGAATTGCTCCGCGCCACTTCGGGTCACTGAACAAGGAGATCGTCATGGAAATCTTCACTCCGCAGGAAGTCGCGAAGGAAACCGGGTCGAAGTACCGAGGCGTGCTGGTCGCTGCCAAGTTCGCCCGTTACCTCAATGAATTTCCGCCCGAGGCCGTTGCGGGCTGGCAGAAGACCGAGGGCGTGAAGAAGCTGACCACGCTTGCCCTGCAAAAGCTTACGAGTGGCGAGCTGACGTTCCGCGAGCTGCGCCGGCGCCGCACCGAGGCCTGACATGTGGCAGGGCCGACGCGTCGTCCTCGGCGTCACTGGGGGCATTGCGGCCTACAAGTGCGTGCTGCTCGCTCGTGAACTGACGCGTTGCGGTGCAGAAGTCGATGTGATCATGTCGCGCGGCGCCAGCGAGTTTGTTGGCGCCGTGACATTTGAAGCGGTAACCAGGCGCCCCGTTCGCTCCTCCCTGTGGGAGCACGCCGGGGCGCTCGACCATGTGACCCTTGGCCAGCAGGCGGCGATCGTCATTGTGGCGCCTGCCACGGCCAACCTGATTGCCCGTGCCGCGGCCGGGATGGCAGACGACCTGCTGACGTCGATGCTCCTCGCGGCGACCGCACCGATCCTGATCGCCCCGGCCATGAACGACGAGATGTACGCCAATGCCGCCACCCAATCGAATCTTGGCGAATTGCGCGATCGAGGGTGGCACCTGGTTGGCCCCGCGACGGGCGACCTCGCTGAAGGCCCATCGGACCGACCGGGACGAATGTCGGAGCCGGCCGAGATCCTGGCTCACGCTGAGCGGGTTCTTCGGGGTGCGTCCACCCTGGTGGGCAAGCGCGTTGTGGTCACCGCCGGGCCGACCCGCGAGGCAATCGACCCGGTGCGGGTGCTCACAAATCGCAGCAGCGGAAAAATGGGTTATCGTCTCGCAGAAGCTGCGTGGCAGCGTGGTGCCTCGGTGACGCTGATCAGTGGCGTGTCCAGCGAAGCGGTGCCAATCGGGGTGGATCTGGTTCGGGTGGACACAACTGCTGAGATGGCCGATGCGCTGCGACGGTCATTGTCCGGAGTCGACGTGCTGATCATGGCCGCGGCACCTGCAGACTATCGGCCACTCGCGCCACGTGAAGGGAAGCTGCCGCGCAGTGAGGGAGCCATCACGCTGGAACTGGGACCGACCGAGGACATCCTGATGTCCACGGTGGCTGATCGTCCCTCGGATCTGATTGCGGTGGGATTCGCACTCGAAACCGGCAACGCTATTGAGAAAGGGCAGGACAAGTTGCAGCGCAAGCAGCTCGACATGATCGTGGTCAATGATGCACTCGAGCCCGGCGCGGGATTCGACGTCGACACCAACGCGGTGACGATCCTCGATCGCCGCGGCCGCGCGCAGCATGTCTCGCTCCGCAGCAAGGCTGAAGTGGCGAATGCAATCCTTGATGCGATCGAGCACTACCGTGACTGACGCCAAGCGGCGGTGGCTGGAATTGCAACGCGATCTGGGCGGTGACGAAGTGATCTTCGACACGCCATTCGATGTTCAGGGTGCAATCGGTGCGTGTACGACATCCGTACCGTCACCTGCGCGAGGGGCGACGGGTCCTGCCGGCCGCAAGGACTCATCGCCTGCCGCGCAGGCGGCGGCTGCGGCACCGTGGTCTTCACTCGAAGAGATCGCTGATGTAGTGCGTGGGTGCAAAAAGTGCCCGCTCTGCGAAACACGCACGAACGCGGTTCCAGGTGAAGGGAATCCGAACGCCCGCCTGATGCTCGTTGGCGAAGGCCCCGGTGAAAGCGAAGATCTCTCAGGTCGCCCATTCATTGGCCGCGCCGGCGATCTCCTCACCAAGATGCTCGAAGCGATTCAGGTCCCCCGCTCCGAAGCGTACATTGCCAATGTGGTGAAGTGCCGGCCGCCGAAGAATCGCGTCCCGCTACCCGATGAACGCGCGGCGTGCATGCCGTATCTTCGACGACAGATCGAGCTGGTGAAGCCAACGGTCCTGCTCGCCCTCGGCAGCACCGCCTCGGCCGCCCTGCTCGACGTCAAAAGTTCGCTCGGTGCGTTGCGAGGACGCGAGCACAACTGGAACGGCATACCACTTATTGTGACGTACCACCCTGCAGCTCTGCTGCGTAACCCCGATTGGAAGCGACCAGCCTGGGATGACCTCCGTACTGTCAGAAAGATCCTTGACCGCCCCACCTGATCCGTTCTCGGGGCGCGGCGCGCCCTGGAGCCAGGAAGCGGAGCAGGCCGTCCTCGGTGCGATGATCATCGACGGCGACGCCGCGTTGCGTGCCGCCGAGCTCATCGACGATACGATGTTCTATCGCGAAGGGCATCGGCGGTTGTTCCGGGCGATTCGCTCGCTGCTCGAACAGAAGATGCCGATCGACTACGTCACGCTGCGCGACGAGTTGTTGCGACGCAACGATCTCGACGCAGCCGGCGGCATTGCGTATCTCGACGAACTGGCGAACTCGGTTGCCACGGCGGCCAACCTCGAGTTCCACGCCCGCATTCTGCGCGACAAGGCGATTCAGCGGCACTTGATTGAGGCCGCGACGCAGATCATCACCGACACCTATGACGGCAAATCGACCGCGAAGGAACTGCTCGACAGTGCCGAAGGGAAGATCTTCACGATTGGCCAGACGCGGCGCGAGGCCGGGTTCACGCCGATCAAGAAGATGCTCTGGCCCACCATGGAGAAAATCGAGTCGTTGCAGGGTCGGGGTAGCGCCCTCACCGGCGTGCCGAGCGGCTTCGCGGACCTCGATGAACTGACCAGCGGATTCCAGGCGTCCGAATTGATCATCGTGGCGGCGCGTCCATCGATGGGCAAGACAGCGTTCTGCCTCAACATCGCGACCAACGCAGCAGAGAAGGGAAGTGGTGTCGCGATCTTCTCTCTGGAAATGTCGAAGGACGCGCTGGTGCAGCGTATGCTCTGCGCCGAAGCGATGGTGGACTCGCAGGCCGTGCGGCGTGGCTCGCTGCGCGACACTGACTACACGAAACTGGCCCGCGCGGCTGGACTGCTGCAGAACTGCCCCGTCTGGATCGACGACACGCCGGCGCTCACGCTGCTCGAGATGCGTTCGAAAGCACGTCGCTTGCGCGCAGATAATGATGTGCGCATGGTGATTGTTGATTACTTGCAGCTTATGCGTAGCCCAGAGTACGCCGACAATCGCGTGCAGGAAATCTCGGACATCTCCCGTTCGCTCAAGCAGCTGGCGCGCGAACTCGAGGTGCCAGTCATTGCCCTATCGCAGTTGTCCCGTGCATCGGAACAGCGTGGCGGCGAACGCACGCCGGTGCTGTCTGATCTGCGCGATTCCGGTGCGATCGAGCAGGACGCGGACATCGTGATCTTCATTCACCGTCCCGAGATGTACAAGGATCTTCGCGACAAGGCCGAAGAGAAGGGCGAGACGCTCGATGGCAAGGCGGAGATCATGATCGCCAAGCACCGCAACGGGCCGACCGGGCACCTGCAACTCAAGTTCCACAAGCAGTACACTCGGTTCGACAGCTTCACCGAGCGAGAGCACTAGCGTGGCGAAGGCGAAGTCGGT
>JANYCP010000239.1 GCA_025360265.1 Gemmatimonadota bacterium | reverse complement strand
GATGCGGCGCATCCGCGGGGCGATCCTCGACGAACTTCGCGCGCGTGATCCACTCTCTCGCGCTGACCGGGCTCACGTGCGCCGACTCGATTCTGCGGTCGCTCAACTAGAGCAGCGTGACGGCCGGGCCCCAACGCCCGGTGAAGTGGCAAACCATCTCGGCGTTGATCACGAAACGTTGCATCGGTGGCGCGAGCGGACGGCGCACGCAGGCCCAATCTCTCTTGAGAGCGAGCCCAACGGCCGGGTGCTGGGCGATCAAATCGGCGACGATGGTGTCGACGCGATTCACGGTGCGTTGGAAACCTCCGAGCGCCGCGGCGCCATTCAAGCAGCGCTCGATTCGTTGCCGCCGCGGGAACGTCTCGTGGTGGCACGTTCCTACTTCGAGGAACGTCCGCTTCGCGAGATCGCCCGGGAACTCGGCGTCACCGAGTCCCGTGTCTGTCAGCTCAGGGCGCAGGCGCTGACCCGCCTCCGCAAGGTGCCGATGCTCGAGTTCGCCAACGAGTAGTCCGGGTAAGTCCCGCCGTCCGCATCATTTGATCCTCCGTTGATCCGCCGCCCTTAGATTCACGCATCGTTCCTCGATAGCCTATTGGAGAGACCGATGCGCGCCGCATTCGCGGGTATTGTCGATTATGCCGGACTCTTTCCGCCCGCCACCTGCTCGATGGCCGATGCGGTCTCCCAGTACGATGCATACCGTCGCTCATCGGAGCGGTGGATGCTCGGACGTTTCGTCGTTGCTGCTATCCGGCTGCAGGAACTGGCCCAGGCGATCGAAATCGCCGGGATCGCCGTCGATCCCACCGATCCTTGGCGTCTCACGGTTGTAATGGGTGCCGTCATTCCGGCGGAGCTTGGGCTGATCGCTGCATTTCAGGGCGCGTGGCAGTCGCGCGGGGTGCTGGCCGACGCGATTGAGTATCGCGTCTCCTCAGTGGGGCAGCTCACCGTGGTGGCCGAGCAGGTGCCGCGCGCATTTCAACGGTACTTCGAAGTGCCGCCAGTCGGACCGTATCGGGAAATCGTCGCGGCCATTGGCGCCGCCGGCGCATTCGCCAAGATTCGCACCGGTGGTACCACGCCAGACCTCTTCCCCGCAGCGACAGACGTTACGACATTTCTGATGGCGGCCGTGAAGCACGGTGTGCCGTTCAAGGCGACCGCTGGTCTGCACCACCCGTTTCGCGGAAACTACCCGATCACCTACGCCCCCAACGCCGAGCCGCAATCGATGTATGGATTCGTCAATGTGCTCCTCGCGACCGCCGAGCTCGCGCGGAGTGGTGAAGGCGAAGTCGCGCAGGCCATTCTGGAAGAGTCCGACCATGGTGCGTTCGCTCGGGAGGCCGGCGCGATCGTCTGGCGGGACGAACGATACACCGCAGAGGAGCTTACATCCGCCCACGAAAAATTCTTCCTCAGTTTTGGGTCGTGCTCGTTTCGCGAACCGTACGATGAACTGGGATTGGGCGGCGCGTCATGACGGCCCCTGATCGATCGCACGACATTCATCGCACCAGCTGGGTCGCCAGCGCACAGGGGCACAGCGACTTTCCGATTCAGAATCTGCCGTTCGCACGCGTCAAGCATGGTGCCACTCCGGGTGCGATCGCCGTCGCGATTGGTGACGATGCGCTGCTCATGCCGCTCGCGCTTGAAGCGGGCTGGGGAAAGGACCTGCCAGCTGGTGCGCTCAGTGTCGGCCTGTCGGCGCTGAATGTGTTCGCCGCTCGCCCGCCGGATGAGTGGCACGCGGTGCGTCTCGCGTTGAGTGATGCACTGAGCGATCCGGCATGGGAGGCGCGCTTGCGGCCCGCGCTCCGCCCTCGCGCCGAACTGGAATATCTGGTGCCGTTTCAGATCTACGATTACACCGATTTCTACGCATCGATCTATCACGCGACCAACGTCGGGTCGATGTTCCGACCGGACAATCCCCTTTTGCCCAATTACAAGTGGGTGCCGATCGGCTATCACGGTCGCGCCTCTTCGATCGTGATCTCCGGCACTCCAGTGCGTCGGCCGCGGGGACAGATCTTCCCACCGGCCGCCTCTGTTCCGACATTCGATGTGTCGCGATCGCTCGACTACGAACTCGAACTTGGCATCTTCCTCGGTGGTCGCAACATGCTCGGCAAGCCGGTGCCGGCCGCCGAAGCGGCGAGCAGGATCTTCGGATTCTGCTTGCTCAACGATTGGTCCGCGCGTGACATCCAGTCGTGGGAGTATCAACCGCTCGGGCCGTTCCTCTCAAAAAATTTCGCAACATCGATCTCGCCCTGGGTGGTCACCGCGGAGGCACTGCTGCCGTTTCGCACGCCAATGCCCGCGCGTGGCGTGAGCGATCCTGCGCCGCTGGAGTACTTGCGCGTGCCGGACGACTGGACCGTGGCTGTCGAACTCGAAGTGACTCTCGCGTCCGAGGCGATGCGGGCGCGAAACGATCCAGGGATGATTGTCAGTCGGATGCAGTTCGACCAGGCGATGTATTGGAGTCCGGCCCAACTGGTGACGCATCACGCGAGCAACGGCTGCAACCTTTATATGGGTGACCTGCTGGGAACCGGTACTGTGTCGGGCCCCGCGCCGGAGTCCCGTGGTTGCCTCCTGGAACGCACCTGGCGCGGAACGGAGCCGCTCACGCTTCCGGGTGGCGAGGTCCGGAAATTTCTCGAAGACGGGGACGAGGTGATCTTTCGCGGCATCTGTCGCGATGACGACGCTATCGCGATCGGATTTGGGGAGTGTCGCGGGGTGGTGCTGCCGGCGTGACGAGTGTCGACGTTGTCGTGACGTACCTGGAACTCGACCTGACGGGGACCCATGGAGGGGCGCAGCATGGTGCGCCGTTAGCGGAGCATTCGACGCCGCTACGGATCGACCGGGTGCCATCCGCAGACGCACCCGGCGTTGCCGCGACGATGTATCGCGCTGTGGGTAGCGGATGGCAATGGAGTGATCGTCTGGCGTGGACAGCCGCGGACTGGGAATTGGCGATCAATCGCGATGGCGTCGAGCTTTGGGTGGCGCGCGTGGACGGCGAGATCGTTGGTTATTTTGAACTGCAGGCAGCAGATGACGCTGTAGAGCTCAAGTATTTCGGCTTGATGCCCAAATTCACTGGACGTGGTTTCGGTGGCGCGCTCCTGTCCGCAGCGATTGGCCAAGCGCGGGTTCTCGGTAAAGCGCGCATGACCGTCAATACCTGCACGCTTGATCATCCTGCGGCGCTCCCCAACTACGTCAGGCGTGGCTTTACGGTAGTTCGTTCCGAACCTCGACGACGGAGCAGTCCCACGTGAACCTGGGTGATGTGCGACGCGAGTACGCTCGCGCGGCGTTCGACGAGAGCAACGCGGCGGCGGAGCCGGTGGAGCAGTTCCGGCGGTGGTTCTCCGAGGCGTCGCGCGCTGAACTGCCGGAGCCGAATGCCATGACGCTGGCCACAGCGGACGCGGATGGCCGGCCGAGTGCGCGAATCGTGCTGCTCAAGGGAATCGACGACCTCGGTTTCACCTTCTACACGGACTATCGCTCGCATAAGGGACAGGAGCTCGACGCGAATCCACAGGCGGCCTTGGTGTTTTTCTGGGCTGAGCTTGAGCGTCAAGTGCGCATTGTCGGCAGGGTCGAACGCGTCGACGTCGCGACGTCGCTGGCGTATTATCGCACGCGGCCGGCCGGCTCCCGCATCGGTGCGTGGGCGTCGCATCAAAGTGCAGTGCTGGCGGATCGCGCCGCACTCGAGGCCGAGGTGGCCCGGATTACGGCAGAGTATGCTGGCAAGGATATTCCCTTGCCGCCGCACTGGGGTGGCTATCGCCTGATCCCTGACGAGATCGAATTCTGGCAGGGTCGGCAGAATCGGTTGCATGATCGCATTCAATACAACAGACACCCGGACAGTCCATGGCATCGCGTTCGTCTCTCTCCCTGATTCTCGCGGTTGTCCTGCCCGTTGCGTCGTCGGCGGCGCAGCAGCGGGACACCACGAAGTTCCACCTCGATCTCGCGTCGATCATGCGCGGCGAAGAAACGGTGGGGCGCGCACCAGCAGGTGTGCAATGGAGCGGCGACTCGAAGTGGATCTATTTCCAGTGGGCGCCAGCGGGCACTGACTGGCGTGCGGCCACCACGCCGTACCGGGTTCGGGCTGAAGCGGGTGCGCTGCCGGAGAAGACTACGACAGCGCAGCGCGATTCGATGGCGGCGTTGACTCCCACCGGCCCATCCACGAAAGACGGCAAGTGGCGTGTGCTGTCCCTGCAAGGTGACCTCTGGCTGGTGGAAATGGCCACTGGCCAGCGTCGCCGGTTGACGAACACCGTGCAAGCGGAGCAGGCCCTCGGCTGGTCGGCCGACAACAGTCAAATCTTCTATCGGGTGACCGATGGGATTTTTTCACTTCGTGTCGGGGACGGCTATGTCGAACAACTCGCCGACATTCGTTTGGCGACGGCGGGAACCGCAGCAGATGTTGCAGCCGCCGGCCGTGGCAACGCGGCCGCAGCGGGTGC
>JANYCP010000236.1 GCA_025360265.1 Gemmatimonadota bacterium | reverse complement strand
GGCGCCGATGATACCGCCAACGATCGCGCCGACAATCATGTCGCCGGCATAGTCGGAGGCGAAGCCGAGTCGGCGGCATTCGCGGTCGGCGAGCCAGCCACCGACCACAAAGGCGAGCATCATCATGATGCCGAAGCCGGTGATCGGGAGCGGGCCGATATGCAGGACGAATGGATAGGCAGTGGTCACGCCGAAACCTCGCTCGAACGGATCAAGCCGGGAAGTGGGAGCGCGTCGCGCGCTTCAAGGTCATTGCCATCGCGTTCGCCGCGCATCAGGCGCCAGCTACCGGCCGCGGCGATCATCGCGGCGTTGTCGGTGTTCAGTCGCGGACTGGCGACTGAGACGCGTCGGCGGGCGGGTGGCGCCGCCGCCACCATTGCATCGGCGAGCGCCTTGTTACACGCAACACCGCCACCGATCACAATCAGGCTCCGATCGAATTCATCGGCGGCGCGGATCGTCTTGGTGACGAGCACATCTATTGCGGCGTCCTGAAATCCGCGAGCAATGTCGGCGCGGTCGCGGTCGAGGTTGTCGCTCTTCTGCACCGCGCGCAGCACCGCCGTCTTGAGGCCGCTGAACGAGAAGTCGAGTCCTTCCTTGATCAGTGGCCGCGGGAAGGGGAAGCGCTTTCCGTTGCCCGTGGCTGCGAGTTTCTCGATAGCGGCACCGGCGGGGTACTCGAGTCCAAGCAAAGACCCGACCTTGTCAAACGCCTCGCCCGCCGCATCGTCGCGCGTCTGTCCCAGCAACTGATACTCGCCCCACGTCGGCACGTCGAGAACCAGGGTGTGGCCGCCGCTCACGAGCAGTGCAGTGAATGGCGGTGTCACATCATCCATCTCGAGTGTCGGCGCGAAGAGGTGGCCTTCGAGGTGATGGACGCCAATCAACGGCAACCTTTCACGCCACGCGACGGTCTTGGCCCAGGCAACGCCCACTAGCAACGCGCCCATAAGGCCGGGGCCGCAGGTCACGGCAATGCCGTCGATCTCGGCGAGCGTGACGCCAGCCTGCTGCAGCGCGTCTTCAACGACCGGCGCAATCGCGGTCAGGTGCGCACGCGATGCGAGCTCCGGCACGACGCCGCCGAAGATGCGGTGGACATCCTGCGACCAGATCGTGAGTCCGCGCAGGCGCACGCTATTGTTGTCGCGTTCGACGACGGCAGCTGACGTCTCATCACATGATGTCTCGATGCCGAGCACGCGCACGTCAGTTGCCCTGCGCGAGCAGCTGCTCGATGCGTTGCCGACTCTCGGGAGAATCCCACGTTTCGGCACCGAGGGCGATGTAGGTGATTACGCCGTGCTTGTCGATGAGAAAGCTCTCGGGTACGCCGACCGTCAGATACGCCGTCTGGATTTCGCCGCGACGATCCTGCAGCAGGTCAAACGTCAGATCCATTCCCCTCGCGAACGCGAGGACCGGCGCCGGCATGTCCGTGTCGATACTGACGGCTGCGACGCGAAAGCCGCGGTCGCGGTAGGCCCGATACAGCCGCTCCATGGCGGGCATTTCCTTGATGCACGGCCCGCACCACGTTGCCCAGATGTTGATCAGCGTGACGTGGCCGGCGTAGGCACTGCGCACGCCGACCGAATCGCCATTGTCGAGGCGTGCGACCCGATACTCCGGCGTGCGATGGCCGACCTGCGGAATATCCTTGCCCGGGGTGTAGTGCACCAGCATCCAGGTGCCGATGCCAAGCAGTGCCACGAGGATGATGACGGCGAGTGAACGGCCAGTTGGTGGTGGCGCCATCGCGTCAACGCGCCGGAGCGGCGAGCAAGTCTTCGATGATGCGGCGATTCTCGGCCGAGTTCCACGGGGTGGCAAGCATGGAAATCCGGATGATCTGGCCGGAGCGATCCACCAGGAAACTCTCGGGATAACCGGTCGTCTGATAAATAGCTTCGATGGTGCCCTTCTGATCGTGCAGCACGTCGAAGGTAAGGTGAAAGTCGTCGACGAACTTTTTCACGACGATCACCGAATCGGAGTCGATGCTGACGGCAGCGATCCGGAAGCCGCGAGGCCCAAGTGCCCGAAAGAGCGAGTCCATCGCCG
>JANYCP010000214.1 GCA_025360265.1 Gemmatimonadota bacterium | reverse complement strand
CCCGCAGGCGATCGCGATCGAGGCGGTGATCACCTTCCTGCTCATGTCGGGCGTGATGGGCACCATTGTCGCGAGCAATGCACCAAAGATTGGCGGCTTCGGCGTGGGCCTGACCCTGATTCCATCGATCATGGTGGCCGGGATCCTGACCGGTGCTGCCGCCAATCCGGCACGCGCCTTCGGTCCGGCCGTCATCAGCGGCAACTTCACCGCGCAGTCGGTGTGGTGGATCGGGCCGATTGTTGGTGCGGTGCTCGCAGCGTTGCTGTGGGATAAGGTGTTGCTGAAGAAAGAGGGATAGGAAGTAGTCGTTAGTCGTTAGTCGTTAGTCGTGAGTCGTGAGAAGCCTGCCCTATTTCACGACTCACAACTAACGACTATCTCCTATCTTTTGCTCGCTCTCCACAACACGACCGCGTACCCCACCAGGATTACCGCCGCGACGATGTATGCCGCTGTCAGGTAGGCTCCATTATCCGGCATCGCGTTCCTCCATCATCATCCGCTTCAAGCCGATGCCATAGCGAATCGTCACGAAACCGATGTACAGGATCGTGAACACCGCAAACGAAATCAGCAACGGCTTGAGCAGCACCCACGGCAGTGACGGTGCGCAGTTTGGTGCGTCGGGCGGACAGGGTGGCCTGCCAAGCACCGGCATCGGGTGCTGCGAACGGAAGAGGTAGACGGTGAGGTGGATGAACGGCACGAGCAGCATCCCCATCACGCCGATCACGGCGCCGAAACGGGCGCGCTCGACCGGATCGCGCAGCGCTGAGCGCAACGCGAAGTATCCGGCAAACATGAGATAGAGCAGGAGCGTGAAGGTCAGGCGCGGGTCCCACGCCCACCAGGCGCCCCAGATGGTGCGGCCCCAGATGGGCCCGGTGATCAGCAACACGGCACCGAACACCATGCCGACGGACGCGGACGCTTCGGCGAACACGTCGAGGCGGGCGTCCTGCAACCAGAAATAGAGCAATCCGACCACACCGACGAGGACGAACGCCGTTTCCATTGCCCACGCCGCCGGCGCGTGCACGTAGAGGATCTTGAAGGCGAGCCCCTGCATCTTCTCGGCCGGCGTGTACCCGAGCGCGAGGATGTAGACGCCGAGCAGGCCGATGAAACCGGCGAGTGTGATGATCCGCCCGCGGCGGATGATCTTTTCAATAGCAGCGGGGTCGTGATTCATTGATCCATCACGGCGGGAAAGAGCATCGCGGCAAGTGCGAGGAATGCGATGTCATAGAGTGCCAGCAATCTAAGCCAGCCCCATAGTTCGCCGATTGGCGCATCGGCCAGGAGCTGCGTGGTGGCCTGTGCGGCAAAGAAGAGCGGCGGAATCAGGAACGGCAGCAGCAGCACGGGGAGCAGCAATTCGGCGAAGCGGGTGCGCACTGCCATGGCCGAGAAGAGGGTTCCCGGCGCGGTGAAGCCGGCGGCAGCGAGCAGCGCCACGGCACCGACGCCGAAAATCCGCAGCGACGGCTCAATGTTGAAGAAGATCATCCAGAGTGGAATCGCCACAACCATGACCACCACGACCAGCACGAGATTGGCGAGCCACTTCCCCCAGAAGAGCGCGGTGGCCGACACCGGTGCCATCAGGATGCCGTCGAGTGCGCGATTCTCACGCTCGAGCAGGAAGGCTCGATTGAGTGTCACCAAGGTGGAAAGCGACAGCACGACCCAGAGCACCGAGGGGCCCAGATCGCGAAGCTGGATGGTCGCGCCATCGTGAGCGAAGACGGCGACCAGCAGGACCAGCACGGCGAAGAGGACCGCCGTGGTGAACGCGGTGCGATGGCGCCACTCAATGCGAAGATCCTTGGCGGCGATCACGAGGGCGGTACCAAGCAGCATCAGGCCCCCCCACTCTGTGCGCAGGCTGCCTGAAAATCTTCCAGGGTGTGCTGACGAGGTGTATCGAACACGATGGCACCGCGCTCGAGCAGGACCACTCGCGTCGCAATCTGCCAGAGATCTGCGGGCTGGTGCGTCACGCAAACCACCGCGCGCCCACGCGCCACGCCCGCGGCGAGGCCATCGCGAAGCTGGACCACCGAGGTGGCGTCGAGGCCGGAAAATGGTTCGTCGAGCAAAAGCACCGCTGGATCATGAATGGTGGCACGTGCAATCGCGAGTCGCTGCCGCATGCCGTGCGAGAGCACCGCCGCTCGCGCATCGGCGCGTGGCGCGAGTCCCGCAGCGTTGAGCGAATCCATCACCCGTGCTTCTACCGATGCGAGACCATGCAAGGTCGCCGCGAAACGCAGATTCTCCCGCGCTGTGAGATCGTCGTAGAGAAAGCTCTGGTGCGACAGGAAGCCGATTGCGCCACGTCCTTCCGGCCGGTTTCGCAGCGAGATCCCCTGGACCTCGACGGTGCCGCGGGTTGGCCGCGCCAGACCAGCCAGGGTCCGCAGCAGCGTCGATTTCCCGGCGCCATTTGGCCCGGCAAGCAGGACGACTTCTCCGGCAGCGACTGAGATCGCGACGGACCGTAACGCGACGACAGACCCGAAACGGCGTTCGAGTCCAGTGGCAGCAATGACGGGGGTGGCGGGCGTTGTCATCAGGCGCGAATAATAGACCGCGCCGGGGATTGGAGCGGGCTATTCCGGCGAAAAGAGGAAGAGATCGTCCAGTTTGGTGAGGACCAACAGGAACTCGATTTCCGGTCCGACGCTCTTGAGCATGACCTGCTGCCGGCGCTCGGCGGCGTGCCGATGCACCATCACCAAAGCGCTTAGCCCGGATGAATCGATCTCCTTGGTTGCGCCGAGATCGACGACGAGCTGACCGCGTCCCTCACCCATCTCGTCGAGCAGGGCGTTTGCCTGCTGCCGAAACGGTTCGCGGGTCTCGAGTCCAAGATTCTCAGGCGCCTGCAACAGCCGGCTATGGGGCTGCACAGTAGAAATAGTCAGGGGGCCTCCAGCCCAGGGTAGCCATTCAAGTAGCAAGGGGCTTGCCAATGCCGTGGGACAGGCGCGGCCGGGTAGCAGTGTGGCGGCGGCGCAGCGGTTTGGGGGGCATGGGGTGAGGATGACAAGCCCATTCCCCATGCTCCACGCCCCATGCCTACTTTCCCCCATGACCGAACAAATCGACACCCTCCTTACCGAGTCTCGCCGTTTTCCGCCCAGCGCGGCGTTCACGGCCAATGCGCAGGCGACCGCCGCGACGTATGCTGCCGCAGCTGCGGACCGACTCCAATTCTGGGCCGACCGGGCCGCCGAACTGGAGTGGTTCACGCCATGGACGAGCGTGCTCGAGTGGGAACTACCCCACGCGCAATGGTTCAGTGGCGGTACGCTCAACGTGTCGGTGAATTGCCTTGATCGGCATGTGCGAGGGGCGAAACGCAACCAGGCGGCGCTGATCTGGGAGGGTGAACCTGGCGACACGCGAGTCCTCACCTACTGGGACCTGCACCGCGAAACCTGCCGGGCGGCCAACGCATTGCGCAAACTCGGCGTGAAACGCGGCGATCGTGTGGCGATCTACCTGCCGATGATTCCCGAGGCCGCGATCGCGATGCTCGCCTGCGCACGAATCGGCGCTATCCATTCCGTGGTGTTCGGTGGTTTTTCGTCCGAGTCGCTGCGGGACCGGATCAACGACGCGGCAGCCGTGTGCTGCATCACCGCGGACGGCGGCTTCCGACGCGGCCAGGTGGTACCGCTCAAGCGATATGTAGACGAGGCGATCCGCGAGTGTCCATCGATTCAGTGCTGTCTCGTGGTGCATCGTGGCGGCGGGCTCGACATCACCCACTGCCCGATGACCGATGGCCGCGACCACTGGTGGCATCGCGCACTCGCTGGCGAAACGGCGGTGGCGGAGCCGGAGCAGATGAACGCCGAAGACCTGCTGTTCATCCTGTACACATCGGGCACGACCGGCAAGCCAAAAGGGATCGTGCACACCACCGGCGGCTACCTCACGCAGGCCATGGCCACGACGAAATACGTCTTCGACCTGCGCGACTCCGACGTGTTCTGGTGCACTGCCGACATCGGCTGGGTCACCGGCCACTCGTACGTGGTGTATGGTCCGCTGGCCAATGGTGCCACCGTGATGATGTACGAGGGTGCTCCCGACTGGCCGGAACGCGATCGCTTCTGGGACATCTGCGAGCGCAACGGCGTCACCATCTTGTATACCGCACCGACCGCGATCCGCGCCTTCATGAAATGGGGCACGGAACACCCGGCGAAACACGACCTGTCGCGCCTGCGACTGCTTGGCTCAGTCGGAGAGCCAATCAACCCCGAAGCATGGATGTGGTATCACGAAAACATCGGCGGCAGTCGCTGCCCGATCGTTGACACGTGGTGGCAAACCGAAACAGGCGGCATCATGATCACGCCGCTTCCCGGCGTGGTCACCACCAAGCCTGGCTCGGCGACGGTGCCGTTCCCCGGGATTGATGTGGAGTTGGTAGATGCCCAGGGTGCATCGATACAAAAGGGCGGCGGGTTCCTCACCATCACGTCGCCCTGGCCTGGCATGCTGCGCACCATCTACGGCGATGACGCCCGTTACCAGCAGACGTACTGGAGCCGCTTCCCCGGAAAATATTTCGCGGGCGACGGCGCCAAGGTGGACGATGACGGCTACTGGTGGATCCTCGGCCGCGTCGATGATGTGCTCAACGTGGCTGGTCACCGTATTGGCACGATGGAAGTGGAGAGTGCGCTGGTCGACCATCCGGCCGTCGCCGAGGCGGCGGTGGTCGGCCGGGCCCACGACCTCAAGGGCACGGCGATCGCAGCGTTCGTCACGCTCAAGGACGGCCAGCACCCGTCGCCCGCACTGCGCGACGAATTGCGCGAGCATGTCGGCATGAAAATCGGCGCGATCGCAAAGCCCGATGATATTCTCTTCAGCGCCGACCTGCCCAAGACCCGCTCGGGCAAGATCATGCGTCGATTGCTGCGGGATATTGCCGAAGGACGAGCGATCGGAGACACCACCACGCTCGCGGATCCGGGAGTTGTCGCGAAACTGAAGGTGCAGTATGAGGACAAGGAGTAGGGGAACTGCTGGACACGGGACACGGGACGCGGGAGATCGTCCTCGTCCTGAGCGCAGCGAGGGACCTTCAGGCTCCGCGAACGGAAAATTCTGGAGGTCCCTCGCCTTCGGCTCAGGACGAGGCACCGTCCCGTGTCCCGTGTCTCGTGTCCCGCGTCCCCTACACCTCGATCTGCGCTCCCAGCTCAACCACTCTGTTCGGCGGCAACCCAAAGAAATGCGCCGCGCTCACGGCATTGCGACTCATCACGGCGAACAGCTCGGCGCGCCACGGCGACATCGATCCGTGGGTTCGCGGCGCGCCCGGTTCCCGCGGCGGGACGATGAGCGTTTCCCGGCCGAGGTAGAACGTCACGTCGTTCATCTTGAGCGGCGGCGCGGTGGACTCCGGCTCGCGCAATAACGGCGCGACCGCCGCGATGATGCTCGGCACGTCGGGCGATTCCATGAAGCCATAACGCGCGTGCACCTGATAGAAGCCGGCACCCTTCGACTGGACCGTGACGCGATCGCTCTCGTTCACCTGCGGAATTTCCTGTGACGCCAGTGTCATGAGGATCACGGTTTCGTGCAGCACCTTGTTGTGTTTCAGGTGATGCAGCATGACCGGTGGCGCCACGTCGGGAATCGAGCTCATGAACACTGCCGTTCCCGGCACGCGCGACGGCTTGCGCTTGACAATGTCCGGCACGAACAAGTCGAGTGGCAGCGACGTCTCGGTGAGGATGCTGGTGACCTGTTGCCGGCCACGACGCCAGGTGCTCATCAACAGGTAAATCACGCTGGCGGCCAGCAGCGGGAACCAACCACCTTCCACGAACTTCACCATGTTCGCGCTGAAGAAGGCGAGGTCCACCACGAGAAAGAGTGCGGTCAATGCAGCGACGGCTGGCATCGACCACCGGAAGATTTTCCGCAGCACCACGGCGTAGAGCACGCTGGTGATCAACATCGTGCCGGTGACAGCCACGCCATACGTCGCCGCGAGATTATCCGATGACTTGAAAGCGAGCACCAGCGTGACGGTGCCGGCCCAGATCGTCCAGTTGACGCCCGGCATGTAGATCTGTCCGATCTCGGTGCGCGAGGTGTGTATCAACCGCATGCGCGGCACGAAGCCCAGCTGCATCGCCTGCTGTGTCAACGAAAATGCGCCCGAGATGAGCGCCTGTGACGCAATCGTCGCGGCCATCGTGGCGATCGCGACCATCGGATAGAGTGCCCACGCCGGCACCATGCTGAAGAACGGGTTCGTGACGGCACTGCTTCCCTGCGCCAGTAGCACCGCACCCTGCCCCATGTAATTCAACATCAGCGCTGGCAGGACGAAGGTCCACCACGCCAGGCGAATCGGACGGCGGCCGAAGTGTCCCATATCGGCGTAGAGTGCCTCGGCACCGGTGAGTACCAGGAAAATCGAGCCGAGCACGAAGAACGAACCGAACCCGTTGCGGTGGAGATAACTCACCGCGTGCACTGGATTGAGTGCAGCAATCACTCCCGGATGTTGCACGATGCCGTGCACGCCAAGTGCGGCTAGACAGGCAAACCAGAGCACCATCAGCTGGCCGAAGAGCGCGCCGACCTTGGCGCTGCCGCGCTTCTGGATCATGAACAGACCGGTGAGCACGCAGATGGTGATCGGAATGACGAACGGCTGGAACGCTGGCGTGGCGACGTGCAACCCTTCCACGGCCGAGAGCACCGAGATCGCCGGTGTGATCATGCCGTCGCCGTAGAGGAGTGCCGCGCCGAACAGGCCGAGCATCAGGAGCAATTCGCGGCGGTGAGTCACTTCTCCGCGGGGACGGACCAGCGCCAGAAGCGCGAGGATGCCGCCCTCGCCGCGATTGTCGGCGCGCAGCACCATCGCGATGTACTTGAACGACACCACGAAGTTGAGCGACCAGAACACCAGCGACAGCACGCCCAGTACGTTTTCAGGCGTGAGCGGTACGGCGTGCGATCCGTTAAAACACTCCTTGAGCGCGTAGAGCGGCGACGTGCCGATGTCGCCGTACACCACGCCGAGCGCGCCAAGGGCAAGGCCAGCGAGGACCTTGCCCGAGGGTGACGCGCGGTCCAGGCTCACTGGCCGCCGGTAGGCTTGATCCCGGTGGGCGCCGGACGCGGTGACGCGGCGATCAGCGAGTCGACCAGCTTGACCATCTGGTCGCTGCCAAAGCGATTGTCATAGAGCTTGCCCGCGATCAGGAACGTTGGTGTGCCACCAACGCCGAGGGCGGTGCCTTCATTCTGTGACGCCTGAATGCGGCCCTGATATTTCTTGGATTGCATGCACTGCGTCCAGGTATCGACGTTGACGCCCAATCCCTTGACCATCTCGCTCAGCGCCGGCATGGCATTGCTGCTGAGCGCCCATTCGCTCTGGGTCTCGAACATCTTCTCGATGAGGTCCCAGGAATGTCCCTGATCATTGGAACAGGCGAGGGCGTGCGCAGCCACTCGCGGATGACGGTGCGCACCATCGATCGGATAGTCGCGGTAGCGCATGCGGATCTTGCCGGCGTCGATCAGGCGTGTCTTGATATCGGCGAACTGTACCGCGTTGTAGCCGGCGCATACCGGACATTCGAGGTCGCCGTACTCTGTCACTTCAATTGGTGCGTCGGCGGCGCCGAGGAGATAACCGCGGAAGCCGGTGGTGTCGGCGGCGGTGACGATGACGTTGGCGTCCATGGCGATGTTGCCGGGACCGCTGGTCCGGGTCCAGAGCAGGATCCCGCCAGCCACGATGATCACGCCCAACAACGCAAAAAACGGCTTTTGACCCGACGCCATGGTGCCTCGAGCGCGTCGGCCGACGAGCGCGGGACCGCCCGTTTCCGGGGGTCGCGGCGGCAAACGCGCGGGAAAATTGGGTCCGCGCTCGCGCCCGCCCCGAGGGGTCAGGCGCCGCGCGGAATCTACGCTTGGCCCGTCGCTGAAGCGACGGCTCGGCCACGGCGGAGCCCCCTGCAGGCGGCTGGGGCCCCCCGAATTGGCCTCCGGCACCCGTTTTCTCTATATTGTCGACAGCGCAAGCTATCGGACGGGGCGGAACAGGCCCCGGCAACTTTACGAAGGAAGGTCGATTGACGAAGAAGAAGGCGGCCCCCCGCACGCCGGCGATGCCGACGGCGCTGGACCAGGCACGAGACGAGCTGTTCAGCCACATTCTGCGCTGCGGCGTCCTTGAGGCGGCGGCAGAGCACCAGAAGGAATGGCTGGATGACACCATGCAGTACATCGGCGAACGCTATGCGCTGACGCCGGAACAGCTGACCCAGGTTCGCGCCCTCGGCGATCGGTTCTGTCAGCCCGTGGTGAAGCGGGCCCCCGCAGCAGCGGTTGAGCCGGAGGCGGAAGCTGTTGAGGTTGGACAGCAGTAAGCGAGAGACGAGCGTTATCCTCGTCCTGAGCGCAGCGAGGGACCTTCAGGCTCCGTGCATCGGAGACGCTGGAGGCCCCTCACTTCGTTCAGGGCGAGGGCGTTTCACGACTCAATCACAATCTCCGTCGTCACCACCATATCCGGATTCATGCTCTGCATCACGGTGCAGTACTTCCCTACCGACAGATCGACCGCGCGGCGCGCTGCTACTTCGGTCAATCCTTCTCCCGCCAGCGTGTAACGCAGCCACACCTCGATGAAGCGACGCGGATGCTCGTCGAGACGTCGGCCACCAGCTTCAATCATCAAGCGGGTGACCGAGATGCGTTTTTTCTCGAGAATGCTCAGCACGTCCGCGCCGGAACAGGTGGCGCCGGCAACGAGCATCGCGACCACCGGACTCGGCGCGGTCACGCCATCGGCATCGATGAGGATCTCTGGTCCACCGGGCTTGCTGGCGGTGAAGCGCAGACCACCGGTCCAGTGCGCTTCAGCGATCATGTGTTTCGCGGTTGTCACCGAGTCCTCAGCTTTCGGAAGAATGGCTGGTTGTAGTCGTAGATCGCGTAGAGTGCGATGCCACCGGTCATCCATGCCAGGGATTGCAAGTGCGGCCAGTTGAGCACGAACACGATCAGCGTGAGCATTTGCAGTACGGTCACCACCTTGCCACCGACCCGAGCCGGGATCGCTGTCGCTCGACCGGTAGCCACGGTGCTGACAAAGGCGATCGTCGCGACGATGTCGCGAGCAAGCACGGCGACCACCTCGTACCAGGTGAGCGCGCCGACGCCCCATACCACGGCAAACGCCACGGCAACAAAGAGCTTGTCGGCAATGGGATCAAGGACGGCACCAATGCGCGAACTGCCGAAGCGGCGCGCCAGCCAGCCGTCGCCGAGATCACTGACCCCGGCGAGGAGCAACACCACAAGGCGAATGGTCGGATCTGGAAACATCGGAAACGCGATTGCAAGTGGAATGCGCAACAATGTCATCGCATCGGCGGGAGAAAACGAAGTCACGCGTGCAGCGGTCGAACCGGTCCCGGGCATGCGGGAAAGCTAGTACCATTGTCCGCGGCTGAAGCGACGACAACGCCCTCCGCACGCGCATCAGGGTCGAGCGCCTGCGACGTGACGGCGTGGACCTGCTCTGCCGTGACCGACCGGTACGGGCCGGCGGGATCCTCAAGTTCCGCGAGGCCTTCGCCGAGGAGCCACGCCGATGCAATCTCCCCCGCGTACCCACCGGCCGTCTGTCGTGACATCTCCGCCTGACCGGTGAGCATCGCGGTGGCACGCGACAATTCGTCTGCGGTCGGCGGTTCGCGGCGAAACACTGCGAGTTCCTCGAGCATGGCGTCGCGGGCTTCATCGAGGCGCGCCGGATCGGTGGCGATGTAGGTGAGCAATCCGCCAGCGTTGCGGCGCTGCCATGAATTCGCGATCACCGAATAGGCGAGCGAGCGTTTGCTGCGCAGTGATTCGAAGAGGCGCCCGCCGAGACCTGCGGCGATCGCGCTCCATGTTTCGGCAGCGAAACGGTTCGGGTCGCAACGATTGGGGCCCGGAAAGAGCATGGCAAGCGCGGACTGTTTCCGCGTGCGATGTTCGATGCGGGTGCCACTTGTCATCCCGCGCGCAGCGAAGGACCTTCGCTCGGGTCGAGTCGTGCCCGCCTCCAGCATCGGCCCTTCGCTGCGCTCAGGAAGACAGGTACCCAACATCTCCGCAAGTTCCTCCGGCTCGGCATCACCCACCGCCACAATCGTGGTTCGTTCACCAGCAAGCATCTCGGCGTGCCATCGCCGCACGCTCTGCTCAGTGAACGACGTCAACGATGCATCAGTGCCGAGGGACGGCGAACCGTAGCCAGTATCATCGAACGCCACGCCCAGCATCAACTGCATGGGAAAACGCATCATGTCATCGGCCACCGAGCGTGCGTCGTCGCGCAGCAAGCGGCGTTCAATCTCGATCTGATCCGGGGCGAATCGCGGTTCGTGCATCACTTCGGCAAGCAACGTTGCCGCCTCGCGCACATGTTCACTGAGCACTGTCGTGCCAAAGCCCAGCACATCCGGACCGAGTGTCGGACTGAGTCCCCCGCCCAGCGACTCCAGGGCGAACGCAAGCTCGGCGGCGGTGTGTCGCGTGGTGCCACGCACCATCGCGCGAATGGCCAGCGCGGCGAGACCGGCGGATTGGGGGGTCTCGAGCATGGTGCGCCGGCGGTACACGTGCAATGACACCTGCCCGATTTCGCCGAAGCGGGCGGTGAGGATGTCGAGTTTCGGGAGCGCGAGGTGGTGGACGGCGGAGCCCCCTCGTCCTGAGCCCGAGCGAAGCGACGGCGAGGGACCCCAAGTCTCTACGCGGGGCCAAGTCTTGAGGTCCCGCGCTGCGCGCAGGACGAGGGTGCCGCTCATCCCATCCCGCAACACGTCCACGTCGAACACCGCGTCACTGCTCCTTGGCATATATGCCACGCCCGATACGACATCGGGCAGCAACCAGCGCCGTACCACATCGCTTACCATCGCGGGAGTCACCTCAAGTACATCAGACTCCTCACGATCGAGTCGCGTCACATCGCCGAGCAGTTCAGCGTTTGCCAGTGAGAGCGCCCGACTTTCGTAGGCTTCGAGGCGACGCCCGATCCGCGAGCGTAGCATCGCCACCGCGCGATCGAACTCGGCTTGCACAGGCGGCGTGTCGGCGAGATCACGAATGGCAGTACCAATCGCTCGCAGTGCCTCAGGTATCCGGCCGGGATCAAGTTCGAGCCCGATCGTGAACACGCCGGCGTCAACGACGCCGTACATCGATGCGCCGACCGCATTGACGATGCCGGTCTCCCGCAATGTCCGGGCAAGGCGCGAGCCGCGACCGAGCGAAAGAATCGCCGCGGCAACACCAAGCGCGGGAACGGTGGCCTCAAGCACGCCCGGTGCGCGCCAGCCGAGCGCGATGTCGGCTAGCACCACGTCGCCACCAATCCTGCGGGCCGCCACGCGTGGCACGCTGGTTTCGGGCGGAGCGGCCGGAACGTCCACCGACGGGCGGTGCCATGTGCCCCACCGCGCTCGCAATGCGTCGAGTGCGGCCTCTTCATCGTGGTCGGCCACGAGCGAGACGATGGTCCGCGCCGGTAGGTAGCGGCCGGCGTGATATCCGGCGACATCGTTCTGGCTGAACTCCCGGAGCATGGACTCCACGCCAATGCGCCAGCGCCGGAGGCGGTGCGTATTGAAGAGCAGTTGGTGCAACGTCTCGCCGGTCACAGCGCCGGGGGAGTCCAGCTTGCGATTCGCTTCCTGGATGATCACGCCGAGCTCGCGACGAAGCTCCTCTGCGTCAAGGAGCGGGTGCTGCACCTGGTCGGATTGCAGCGCCATCAGGTCGATGGCGTGTTGGGCCGGCACCGACGCGTAGTACACCGTGCGATCGTACGATGTGAATGCGTTGAGCGCACCGCCGAGCGCCTTGGTGCGCTGGGCGAGCTCACCGGGGCCGAGCGTCGGCGTGCCCTTGAAGAGCATGTGCTCAAGCACGTGCGAAATACCGACAAGCTCGTCGGGTTCATCGAGAAAGCCGGCGCGCACGGTGGTGGCCAGTGACGCAGCGGGCGCGGCGCGGCGGCGTTGCACGAGGAGCGTCACGCCATTCGGAAGCACTTCACGCCGCAAGCCGGCGGTGGCCTGACGGCGGGTCACTGCAGGATCCGGATCACTCCCGCCGCGGCAGCGCCACGGAGAAAGGCTTCACTGTTACCCACCGGAATTTTCACCCCGGTTTCCGTCATGCCGCGGCGTGCGAAGACATGCATGAATTCATCGAGGGTGCCATCCGCCCAGGCCCCCTCGATGGTTTGCAGGTGGACCACCAGTTCATCCCAGCTGCCGCGCAGCGTCATGCCGTTGAGTGTCTCGATCACGTGTGCACCCGACGAAACCGCTGGCCGCTTCTGCATGCCAGGCACTTCACGCATCAGTGTGCCGAAGAGTTCCAGCTGGTTGGGGTCGCGCGACGAGCCGTCAGGTTGCAGGCTCTCGATCTCCGCGAGCAGCAGATCTTCCGCATCGGCATCACGACCGAGTTCAGCCAGGCGCGCCAGCCACGGCCGAATTTCAGGATCGGTGTCGGCCGCGTTGCGGGCCGACTTCAGCAACTCGATAGTGCGCCACACGCCGAGATCGTCGAAGTGGTCATCGGGGTTGACCCGGGCGAAGTGCAGCAGCGCCGCCGGAATCTCGCCACGATCGTACAGAATATTCGCGAGATAGATCCGCGGTTCGGGGTACTCGGGTTCCAGCTCGAGCGCCCGACGCAGCCAGTAGAACGCGTCGGGATCCATGCCGAGCCGGTGCGCGGTGTAGCCGAGCGACGCGGCAACTTCTGCCGATGCAGGGTGATGCTCGCGGCACAGCTCGAAGAAGCGGCGAGCCTCCACGAAAAATCCTTCGCGAAAGAGCGCGCGTCCCACCTGTAGCATCAGCTCGTGATCATCCGCAAAATCGAGGTCGATCAATCGCTGAAAGGCGCGCAGTGCACCTTCGAGCTGGCCAAGCACCAAGCGGGTTTCGCCGAGACCGGCCAGCGCGTCCTCATGCTCATCATCCAGCGAGAGTGCCGTGTCGAAGGCCGCCCGCGCCCACGCGTATTCCTCACGCGCCAACTGGGCGTAGCCCAGGCCAACATGCAGTTCAACCGAGTGGGGGTAGCGGGTCAGCCCGTCCCGGAGGAGGGCAAGTGCGGCATCGTACCGTGCTTCGTTGTACAACTGGTGGGCCTGTTCGTCGTACTCGTCCGAGCTACGAAACGGCTCCGCCATAGGCGATGATCCCCGCGAGAGGTTGAACGCAATGTATCGAGAAACGAGAGACGAGAGAAGAGAGACGAGAAAGACCCTCGTCTCTCCTTTCTCGTCTCTCGCCTCTCGTCTCTTCTCTCCGCACTTGACCCGCCGCCGCAGCGATCTATATTACTGACTGGTCAGTAACCAACGGAGTCCCGCCATGTCCGCTGCTGTCGCCGCCGCACCCCGCTTCCTGCGTCGGCCGGAGGCGCGCCCGGAGGAGTTGGTGCAGGCGGCGCTGGCAGTCTTCGGCGAGCGCGGCTTTCGGCAGACCACGCTCACCGAGGTCGCCGAGCGGGCCGGTGTATCGAAGGGAACCGTCTACCTGTACTTCGAGTCGAAGGACGATCTCTTCCGCGCCGTAGTCACCCAGAAGGTGGTGTCGTTGCTCGAACCGGCCGAAGCGATGGCGCGCAGCCATGCCGGCCCGGCAGCCGAGCTGCTCACCAAGCTGATCCATCGGATGTGGGAGGCGATGTCGAACAAGGACATGGGCTGCCTGTCGCGTCTGGTCCAGACCGAACTCACCCAGTTCCCCGACCTCCGCCGCTTCTTTTTCGAGGAAGTCATTCAGCGTCACCGACGCCTGCTGCACAGCATTGCCGTGCGTGGTGTCGCGACCGGTGAATTCCGCAAGGAAGCCACGACCATCCTGCCGCGCATACTGCCGGCGCTCGTGATGCAGCTCAACCAGGTGCGATTCCTCTATGGCGATCTCGATGCTGGCGCGCCGGCACCCGACAAGATGCGCGACCTGATGCTCGGGATGGTCTTGAGCGGCGTGCAGACCAGCAACAAGACTCCGAAGAAGAAGGGTGGCAAATAATGAAGACACCAATCACGGCGGCGTTGGGGCTGATGATCTGCCTCGCGACCTCGGCACCGGCGCAGGGTGCGCCGGTGTCGATGACCCTCGGCGAGGCGTTGGCACGCGGCCGTTCCAACGGTGTGCAAGCCGCACTCGCCCGGCTCGGCGCGCAGGGCACCATGCTGCGACGCCGCGAACTGGGCGCCGCGCAGCTGCCCCAGATCGACGGGTCGGCGAGCATGCAGCGCCAGACCGTAAACCTGAAGGAATTCGGTCTCGACTTCCCGAATGTGCCGGGGGTCACCGATCCGTTCACATTGTTCCGGGCGCGCGTCGGCGCAATGCAGAGCCTGTTCGACCGCGCGCTGGTCGCCCGATTGCGTGCCGTGAGCGATTCGGCCATTGCAGCGGGTCTCGACGCCGAGCGCGCTGCGGACTTGGCATCGGCGGTGGCAGGCGCCGCCTGGCTGCGGCTGGCGAGCGCGCAGGAGTTGGTGATCGCCCGAGAACAGGACTCCATCACCGCGTTTGCGTTGTTGGCGATTGGTCAGGCGCAAGTCGATGCAGGGACGGCACCCCGGATCGATGCGACGCGTGGCGCCACGCGCGCGGCAGGAGTGCGTCTGCAGATCGCGGTCGCTCGCAATGAACGCGACCGTGCACAGCTCGATCTCGCGCGCGCCGTCGACATACCGCTCGGCACGCCGCTGGTCGTCAGCGCAGATATCGCGATTATCGGCGATACGCTGCCAGCCAACATCGACGCCGCGGTGGCGATGGCCAAGGATCATCGCGTGGATCTCGCCGCAGAACGCCAGCGTCAGGTGGCGCTCGAGCGGACGCTGGGTGCGATCAGGAGCGAGTTCATCCCGACGGTAGCGGCAGGTGGCTTTGTCCAGACGTCGAGCGGCCAGGGATTCAACGAGCTGGCCGGGACGTGGAACATCGGCGTTGGGCTGAGCTGGTCCATCTTCGATGGCTTTCGTCGCGCACGCCGTGCCGATGAACAACGGCTTCGGCTCGACGCCGGCAAGCTGCGATTGCACGATCTGGAAGCGCAGATCGAAGCCGATGTGCGCCAGGCAGCACTCGACGTCGCATCGGCGCGCAACGAGATGACCCTGGCCACCGATCAGGTTCGCCTGGCGGAAACCGAACTCTCCGAAGCGCGCGAGCGCTTCGCCGCCGGTGTGGCCGGCAGCGTGGAAACCACCAACGCGCAGGCAGAACTCGCCGCCGCGCGTGACGCACTCATCAATGCACGACTCGCCGCTGGCGCCGCGCAGATCAATGCGGCGCGGGCAATGGGAGTGCTGAGTAATGTTCGCTAACAAGCCGAGAAACGAGAGAGGAGAGACGAGAGACTTGAAGAACCCTCGTTTCTCGTCTCTCGTCTCTCGTTTCTCCTGTGAGGATTTCTGATGGCCATCAAGACCCCAGTACTCGTGTTGGGCGTCGTCGTAATCGGCGTTTCGGTGTTCGGTGCCAAGTCCTGGCTCTACTCGCGTGACCACGTCGTCACCGACAACGCCCAGATCGATGGGCCGATGATGCCCGCGGCGTCCAAGCTGCAAGCGTTTGCGACCGAAGTGCGCGTGGTCGACAATCAGGTCGTCAAGGCCGGCGATACGCTGGTCGTGCTCGACGGCCGCGATCTCGACGCCAAGATCGCGCAGGCCAAGGCGGATCTCGCCTCTGCGATCGCGATGGCGGGGAGCCCACAGCACGCCGGACAACTTGCCGCACAGGTGGACTGGGCCAGGGCCACGGCCGCAGGTGCGCAAGCGACCGTGAGCAGCGCCGAGGCGGCCGTCAAAAAAGCGGCTGCGGATCTGGAACGGATCAGGGGACTCGCGGCGAAGCAGATCGTCGCCGCACAGCAACTCGACGCCGCGCAGGCCGCGTTCGACGTCGCCCGGGCCGCGCTGGAGGCTGCCAAGCGCCAGCAAGCAGCCACCGAAGCGCAG